>WQUF01000001.1 GCA_009785875.1 Oscillospiraceae bacterium
AATTATGCATTCAGAATTGCTGAAAGATATTGCACATCAAAATTGCCCAAATTGAAACTTGTGATAATATACACTGGAGAAGTTGAAAGTGCACCAAGTTCTTTGGACTTTATTGATGGAGACTATTTAAATAAAGTGGAGGAGTGGATTAAAATGACTAGCTTGGAAAGGATATTTGATGATCTATTTAGAGAACAAAAAAAGAAAATACTTAGAGAAAAAGAGGAAGCACTTAGAGAAAAAGATGAAGAAAAAATTGAAGCCGTAAATGAAGCTAAAATTGAAACTCAGAAAAAGATTGCTCGAAATATGCTAAAAAAGAATACAGATATTGTTTATATTATGGAAATCACTGGATTTACTAAAGCACAAATTCTAGAATTAAAAAAACAAGAGGGAAATTCAGTTAATTGAAGTGTATAATGCTAAAAATCATAAAAAGCAATGCATAGCTTAAGAAAAATCCTTAAACAACATTGCTTTTTGTTTGAACTTCCCTGTTAATGACTAGCTATAAAACTACTATATGCCACTATTATATCCAATGCTGCATGAAGAAATATCGGATATACAATTGACCTGGTTTTATAATAAGTAATTCCCAATGCTAGCCCTGCTATGAATCTAAAATACATTTGATTAATAGTATAAAGTGTAAATGCATTTATAGCATAAAAATTACCATTAATCAGATGAACTAAAGAAAACAAAATTGCTTGCAATATGATTCCTACATATAAAGGAAGTTTTTTGATCAGATAAGTTTGCAGCATTCCTCTAAATATTATTTCTTCCCATATTCCGACAAATATCATTTGAATAAATGTTAGTATAAACCATATATAATTTTCTTTAAAGATTTTAACAAAATTAATATGAGCAAAACTTTGCGCCAAGTTAAATATAGGATAAATTTGAAATGAAATAGCTAAAAGCAATAAAATTATTGTATAAAGAAAAAATTTTTTATCTACACGAACCATTAAAAATCTATCTTTATTTTTTAATAATATGGTGTAGTACTGCTAAACCAATAATTTTTTGTGTAAATTATATATAAAAATATAGTTAAATAAAATATAGTAAAAACCAAATACATATATCTATGTTTCTTTAAATTATCCATAGAATTCTCACCTTGAAATATATTATTTTAATAATACTCAATTTATATCTAATTTTCAACATTAAAAATTGAAAGAATTCAAAAAAAATAGATGCTTATTAAATTTTGGATTTAACCAAAGTTCAAATTGCATCTTTTTGCACTCTAATTCAAAATAAAAATATAATATAAAAAATAAGAACACTTAAAAGGGAGAATATATATAAAACAACCCCTCTATGAAAGAGGAAAGTTATTTCCAAAATAAAGTTTATAAAGTTTATATAGTTTTAAAAATTTTGATTTTAGCTTACTCCTTTTTGCTTTAATCTGAGTTTATCTGCAACCATAGCTATAAATTCTGAATTTGTTGGCTTTCCCTTATTATTATTTATAGTATATCCAAATAATTTATAGATGGTATCTACTTGCCCTCTGCTCCAGGCAACCTCAATAGCGTGTCTTATTGCTCTTTCAACTCTGCTTGCTGTTGTATTGTATTTCTTAGCAATAGAAGGATAAAGCTCTTTAGTAACTGCAGACAATAATTCCATATCCTTAACAACCATACCAATGGCTTCTCTTATATACACATATCCCTTGATATGTGCAGGAACTCCTATTTCATGTATTATACTTGTTATTTCTGTTTCAAGATCTCCTGGTTCTGAGGACTTTTGGATAAATCTGTCTTGAAATAACCTTGGAGTAAACATAGAGGATTTTATCGATTTATCGTCGCTAACTTCAACTACATTAAACATTTCTCTAATTCTCTTCGTTAAAATATCCATGTCAAAAGGTTTTACAACATAATAATCTGCGCCCATATTGATTACTCTTTGAGTTATTTTGTCCTGACCTACAGCCGAAAGCACTATTATTTTTGGCATGGGATCTATATCCATATTGTATAATCTCTCTAAAACACCTAATCCATCAAGATGTGGCATGATTATATCTAAAATAACAAGATTAGGTTTTTTCTCTTTTATTAATTCAATTGCTTCAATTCCATCTTTAGCAATACCAACTACTACAATTTCTTTTTGACTAAATAAACAATCATTTAATATATTGCAAAATTCTTTATTATCATCCGCAATAACTACAGTTATCCTGTTTTCATTCATGAAATTCCCCTCCAAAACTATACCAAATATAAACCTTATTTTATAGTTATTCGACAATAACATTTTAAATCCTTCTATCCTCTATTAAAATATTACTGCAATTATGACTAAATGTAAATATTTTTTTAGCAAATATGTTTATTTAATTATTCCAGATTCTTCTAGCATAGATTCGACGTAAATTCCATACCCAATATCTGGCTTATTTAAGAGTACATGGGTCACTGCACCTACAATTTTGCCATTTTGAATGATAGGGCTTCCGCTCATTCCCTGAACTATACCTTCAGTTTTGCTTTTAAGCTCTTCATCTGTAATTCTAATCAGCATATTCTTCCCTGATTTGTCCTCAGAATTCAATAGTTTTTCAATATTAATAGAATACTCCGCAGGTGTATAGCCATCTATTGTAGTAATTATTTTAGCCGGTCCTTCTACTACTTCATCCTTCAAAGCAACAGGATATTCAGCTTTATTTAAGACATCGTCACTATCATATAAAGTGCCAAATACACCAAACTTGGTATTTTTATCTATTCTTCCAAAAATAAAATCATCCTTAAACTGACCTTTTAATTCTCCGGGATAGCCTCTAGTCCCTTTTCTTATATTCACTATTGTTGCGCTTACAACATCACCTCTTAAGACATCTATCAATTGATCAGTATCTACATCTGTAATAGGATGTCCAAGTGCTCCAAAAATCCTAGTATCTTTTTGTACAAATGTTATCATTCCGACTCCTGAAGTATAATCTCTCACCCAAAGTCCGATTTTATATTTGAGATCTTTAGCATGTTGTACTGGAGTAATTTCAAGATATAATGGCTTATCATTTCTATTCACTGTTAAGAGAATTTTATTGCCATTTGAATTATTTATATAGAAACTGAGTTCTTCCCCAGTATTTACTTCTATATTGTTGACACTGGTAATTACATCTCCTATTTGGATTCCTGCTCTTACTGCCGGACTTATTTTAGTATTGTCCAAAGTAGTTAAATCCGATATTGCTATTACCAAAACGCCCTTTGTATTTATCTTAAGCCCCACTGGTATTCCAAGTGGAATGAGCTTGATATCTTTTAAATCATTTTTTTTATTAGTTAAAGCATATTCTTCATCTTTATTTAAATTATAACTTATATCTTGCTTAAATGTATTAAATGTGTCATAAATATTTTCTGCTTTTATTTCCATTCCAAAAATCATCATTAAAAATAGAGATAGTACTATATTTAGAACGATCTTGAAATTTTTTTTCAAGAAAATCATCTCCTTTTTTCGCTTAAAATCTACTAAAGAAGTAAAAATAAAAAAAGTAGTATTTATTTTAATCCATACTACTTTATTCTTCCCATTTTTTTTTTTTTAATTACAATGTTAATTAAATTTCACTTTTTTTAAAGATGAGAACTTGATCATCTCTTTTGAATTGTTTAAGCTCGCCTTTGTTATATTCTCTCCAGAAATCATCCTCGCAATCTCCTTAACTTTTTCATCTTCACTTAATTTTAAGACCCTGGTAAATGTTTTATCATTTATGACTTCTTTTTTTATGTGAAAGTGGACATCAGAAAAAGAAGCTATTTGAGGTAAATGAGTTACGCAGAATACCTGGTGCCCTCTAGACAGACTATATAGCTTTTCTCCAATACTTTCTGCAGTCTTTCCGCTTACACCAGTATCTATTTCATCGAATATAACTGAGGGGATATCATCTTTATTTATAAAGATTGTTTTTAACGCAAGCATAATTCTAGAAAGCTCTCCTCCTGAAGCAACCTTGTCTAAACTTTTTAAAGGCTCTCCTGGATTTGCAGAGATCAAAAACGTCACTTTATCCATTCCTCTTTCGTTTAACTTATCAGAAACTATAGCAGCTTTAAATTTTGCCTTTTCCATTCCTATAAAGACAAGCTCATCCATTATCTTTTCGCTTAAATTCTCTGAAATCTCTTCTCTTTTTTTATGTAGATTTTCTGCTCTTTTCAAAAGCTTCTCATACAGGTCTCTTTTTTCTAAATTCATTTCCTCAATTAATTTATCTAAGTTTGAAAGCTCATCATATTCAATTTCTAAAGACTCCCTATACTTTAAAATATCTTCAATGCTGTCTCCATATTTTTTCTTTAAAATATTTAAATTATATAACCTTAAATTTATCTTATTAAGTTCAGATTCATCAAAATTTGTATTATAGAGCAAGTCTTTCAAAGAATTGCTATGATCTTTTATAGAATAATAAAAATCCTCAAAGCTGCTCATTATAAAACTTAAATCGACATATTTGCTTATGGATCTTAAATCCTTCATTACATTTTGAATAGAATGCAAAACGCTTACATTACCATCATCATCGCTATCTAACTGATTTATCACATTTGATAAAGTCGTTATGATCTTTTCAGAATTGCTTAAAATATTAAACCTGTTTTCAAGATCCTCTTCTTCGCCAATGGATAAATTCGCATTTGCTATTTCATCTAATTGAAATTTTAAAAATTCAAGTTTGTTTTCGCTCTTCCCTATTTTATTGTTTAATCTAATAAGTTCCTTTTCAATATCCATATATCTTTTGTAAAGCCCAGCATAATCATTTAGAGCATTTTTATATTCCTCTTCTCCAAAATAATCTAAATATTCTATATGCATATTCTCCTCCAAAAGACCTTGATTTTCATGCTGCCCATGAATATTTATAAGTGTAGAAGTTATCTTTTTTAATAAAGATGCAATAACCGCTTTTCCATTGACTTTGATTATGCTTTTGCCATTTTGAAACGTTTCCCTGTAAATTATGAGACTATCATCAAAATCTATGCCATTTTCCTCTAAAATAGCTCTAGTTTCATCTTTGCTTATGGCAAAAATACCTTCAACAGCTATTTTATTTTCTCCATATCGTATATTATCCCTTGAAAATTTTGCCCCTAATAAATATGAAATTGCATCAATTAAAATAGATTTCCCAGCTCCCGTTTCACCTGTAAATACGTGGAACCCATCTTGAAAATCGATAGATAAGCTTTCAATCAAGGCAAAATTCCTGATGTTTAATTGAAGCATATTTATCACTATCCCTTAATAATATCATACAATCTCTCAAGTATATTAGCTGCATATTCATCCTCTCGGGTTAATATAAAAATAGTATCGTCTCCAGCAATGGTCCCTGCAATACCTTTAAACTCACAGTTATCAATGAACTCTGCAGCCCCTGATGCTGCTCCGGATGTCGTCTTAATGAGCACAAAATTTTTTACTTGTTCAATATTTAATACTGAATTTTTAAATAGATCGAGCATTTTATTCCCATAAATACTGTCCTTAGTATCTTCCATTGTAGCATATTTGTAAATCCCGTTCCCTTTAGATACTTTTATGAGTTTTAATTCTTTAATATCCCTTGATACAGTAGCTTGAGTGACATCGAATCCTGATTCTTTTAAGAGCTCTGCAAGATCTTCCTGAGTATTAACCTCAAATTTTTCAATCAATTCAAGTATTTTATTCAGCCTGCTAATCTTCATTAATATCACCTTCTTTGCTTCTAAAGGTAATTTTCTTTCTCAATATTTTAAAATAGTCCTGATCCATCAATTTTACTAATTTGCAATTGCTATTTGCTTTTCTTAGTATTATTTTATCAAGATAATTTACTTCAAAGGATATTTGCCCATCAATAGTCAAATACACTACATCTGAAACATTATCAGTATTTATCCTTATCTTTGATTCCCCTTTTGTCATAAGCGTCCGGAGACCAATAGTATGGGGGCAAATAGGTGTTATAAGTAGAGTATCTAAATCAGGCAGCACTATAGGGCCTCCAGCAGATAAAGAATACGCCGTTGATCCTGTAGGCGTAGAAATTACAACTCCATCTCCATAAAAATGTGTATAAAGCTTATCATCTACTTCTATACTATACTTTACGATACCGGAAAACAAATTCTTCGATATTACCACATCATTAAGGGCATAATATTTAATCAAACTATCATTTACAGAGCACTCCAGGCATATTCTCTCTTCAATATTATAATTCCCTTTGAAAATATTGCTCAAGATTTCAAAATTTTCGTTTATTTCTCCTGCGGTTAAAAATCCTAAATTGCCTATGTTAATTCCAAGTACCGGTATATCGCTACCAAAAATAGCTCTTACAGTTCCAAGTAAAGTACCATCTCCGCCTAAAGAAATCATCAAATCGCAATCTTTTAAAAGATTTAAATCAATATCCTTTCCATTTTCAAAAACAAGTACATCTGCTTTATTATTTAAATTAAAAATAGTATTTTTTATTTCCTTTAGTGCTTGATCATATCCAGATTTTAAAGTATTCACGTTTATAACAATATTATCCATCTAACTCACCATGTGCTTTCTCTACAATTTCTAAAACAAAACTCATATCCTTATCTTCTATTATTTCATTGCAAATATAAAATAAAAATTCAATGTTGCCTTCAGGTCCCTTTATGGGAGAAAAACTTACATCTTTTACAAACAATCCTAATGACTTTATAAAATTATAATAATCAATTAAAACAGCTCTATGAACGTTTTTATCCTTTATTACACCTTTCTTTGAGACTAATCCTCTACCTGCTTCAAATTGAGGTTTAACCAAAGTTATAATTTCAAATTGATTTTCCATAAGCTCTACTGCTTTAGGAATCACTTTTTTTAAAGATATAAATGATACATCAACAGAAGCAAAATCAGCTTTTTCAGAAAATTTATCACAAGATATATATCTTATGTTTGTCCTTTCCATGACTATAACTCTGGGATCACACCTTAAGCTCCATGCTAACTGCCCATACCCCACATCTATAGAGTATACTTTTTTAGCACCATTTTGAAGCATACAATCTGTAAAACCTCCAGTAGAAGCACCAATATCGATGCATATCTTGCCGTTTAAATTTATTTTAAAATCTTTGATAGCTTTTTCCAGCTTTAGCCCACCTCTACTTACATAAGGAATTTTTTCTCCGAGAAATACTACATCATCTGTGATTTTAACCAGACAGCCACATTTATCTTGCTTAATTCCATTTACAAATACTTTTCCAGACATTATAGCTCCTCTAGCTTTTTCTCTAGAAGGAAACATTTCTTTTTGAGCCAATAGTAAATCTAACCTTAATTTTTCCTTAGGCATATTTTAACTCCACATAGATTTAAATAAAAAAATCTTCTATTCTTTCAGCTATCTCTTCAGAACTTAACCCATATTTTTCGTAAAGAATATCTACTTTACCTTGAGGTACGAATACATCATTAAAGCCTAGGGTTAAAATTTTCTTATCGTATTTTTTCTTTGAAACAAATTCTAAAACTGAAGAACCAAATCCTCCCTGGATTAAATTATCCTCAACAGTTACAATATTATATTCCTTATCTATGAGAAAGGTTAACATATCCTCATCTATTGGCTTAACAAAGCATCCACTTATAAGCATAGGACAAATATCTCTATCAAGAAGCTTCTCTCTTGCTAAAATTGCATTTGCCACCATCTTTCCAACAGCTATTATGGCAATTTTGACTGAGCTTTCCCTACTTTCAAATAAAATTTCCCATTTGCCCTTGATTAAATTTTTAATAGGAGAAAGGCTTACATTTTTATGATCTCCCCCTCTTGGATATCTAATGGCTATAGGATAGTTCTGATCTAATGCCCATCTTAACATGATTCTTAGTTCGCCCATGCATTTTGGTGCAAGGATCGTCATATTAGGTATCACCGATAAATAAGATAGATCATATATCCCCTGATGAGTTTCCCCATCTTCACCAACAATTCCTCCTCTATCTATCGCAAAAACCACTGGAAGATTCTGAAGACATACATCGTGAATTATCTGATCAAAAGCTCTTTGGAGAAATGTAGAATATATAGCTACAACTGGCTTAAATCCTGTACTTGCAATACCTGCAGCCATAGTAACAGCATGTTCTTCTGCAATCCCAACATCAAAACATCTTTTAGGAAAAGCTTCCTTAAATTTTGATAAGCCCACCCCTTCCGTCATTGCAGCAGTGATCGCTACAATTTTATAATTGGACTTTGCAATTTCTAAGAGTTCATCCCCAAAAGTACTAGAATAACTTTCGTTTTTTCCGTTTGTGATGAATTCACCATTTACATAGTTAAATGGGCTCACTCCATGATATGCACTAGGGTCCTTCTCAGCAAACTCATAGCCTTTGCCTTTTTTGGTCTTAATGTGAATTAAGATAGGCCACTTCATATCTTTAACTAAAGAGAATACCCTTGTAAGCTCTTTAATATTGTGTCCATCAATAGGTCCAATGTATTTAAGTCCTAAATTCTCAAATACCATGCTAGGTACAACTAATTGCTTTACACCTTTTTTTAAGTTTTCAATCAGATCTACAAGCCCATCGCCCACAAGTGGTATTGATTTTACCCCTTTATTAAAATTATCCCTAAAGAAATTATACCCATGCCTTATTCTTAGCTTGCTAAGAGCTGAAGATAAGATCCCCACATTTTTAGATATGGACATTTCATTGTCATTTAAAATGATGATCAATTTAGTCTGACTATATCCTATATCATTTAACGCTTCATAAGCCATACCGCCAGTTAAAGCTCCATCTCCAATAACAGAAATCACTTCATAATTTTCATTTCTTAAGTCTCTCACCTTTGCCATGCCTAAGCTCGCCGATAATGATGTAGTTGCATGCCCTGTACCAAAATGATCATAAACGCTTTCATGTCTTTTAGGGAAGCCACTGAGCCCATCGTATTGCCTCAGAGTGCTAAAGAATTCTTTTCTACCAGTAAGTATCTTATGCACGTAAGCTTGGTGACCTACATCCCATACTATTTTATCTATATCAAAGTCAAACACTTTATACAAACTAAGTGTAAGCTCAACAACGCCTAAATTCGATGCTAAATGTCCTCCGGTTTTTGCCACTGTTCCGATGAGAAAAGATCTTATAACTACACTTAAGTTTTCTAATTCTTCCATTGTTAGATCATGAATATCTTCAATATTTGATAATTTATCCAAATTTACGTTCATTGCTCTACTTCCTCTATATGTAGTATTTTGTAAAAAAAGAAATACTAAGTTTAAAGTATTTCTTTTAATTATACATTATCACAGAAAATTTATCAACTAACAATAAAATTATGCATCAATAACTTCTATTTATAAGCTCATTTATAAAAGATCTAAACAAGTCTTTATTTCTAGAATGTAGAAATTTATCTAACAGAGTCAAGCAAGCATTTGATAGATCATCGTAAATTTCTTTGCTCCTCTCTAATCCATACAAGGTAACGAATGTGAATTTTTGGTTTTTCTCATCGCTATTTATGGATTTGCCAAGTTTTTCTTCATCACCTATTACATCTAATATGTCGTCTTTAATCTGAAAAGCAAGACCTAATTTTTCACCAATCATGCTTAAAATCTCTAATTCTGATTCATCTATATCGCATAAAATTCCAGCAGAAGCAATAGATGCTTTTATCAATTTGCCAGTCTTATTTTCATGTATATAAATCAATTCTTCTTCACTTAAAACCTTGTTTTCTCCTAATATATCTGCTGTTTGCCCACCTATCATACCAAATCCACCAACAGCTTTAGCTATCTCATAAGAAGCTTTTGTGCATAGATCATCTTTTAAAGACAACTTAAATAAAATTTCAAATGCTTCGTTTAAAAGGGCATCTCCAGCTAAAAGGGCAATAGCTTCTCCATATACCTTATGATTTGTAGGCTTTCCACGTCTAATATCATCATCATCCATGCAAGGAAGGTCATCATGAATCAATGAGTAACAATGGATCATTTCAAGAGCTAAAGCAAAGTCTATATATTCCGAAAATTCTAGTCTGTACATATCAAGGACTAGCAAAAACAAAATAGGTCTAATCCTTTTTCCACCATTTTTCATGCTGTAAAACATGGATTCATATAATAATTTATTATATGTTGCCGAGGATATCTTTTGTGAAAAATATTCATTTATTTTTTCATCAATTAATTTTTTAAATGAGCTAATCTTATTTTCCTTCATCAAAATTACTCTCTTTGCCTTCTTTTAATATTTTGATCTTTGCTTCAGCTTCGCTTAAAATTTTGTACAATTCCGTGCTGATGTTCATCCCCTCTTCGTATTTCTTTAAGTTTTCTTCCAAAGAAAGGGGTTTCTTTTCCATTTCATCTACAATATATTTTAACTTATTATACAGGGTTTCAAAACTCTCTTCCATCATAATAACTCCACATCATCTATATATGTTTTAAGTCTGCCATCCTTAAAAGTGATAAGATAGCTGTTTTTAGACTTAAATCCACTAATTTCATCGATTAATCTACCTTCTGTTGATTCTATAATTGAATAGCCCTTATTTAAAATATTTTTGGGATTGTGCGCTTCTAGTAATAAACTGTATTTTTCAATTTGATGCCATGAATTTTTAAAAAATGTTTCTATATTGTTATTTAGCCTATTCACATATTCATCTATTTTACCATATGATAATACGATTTGGTTTAGTGGGTTTTGATTTTCAAGTTCCATAGTTATATTATTGACATTATTCGTAAAATATTTAATTTTTTTTAATGTTCTTTCTAAAATCAATTCATCAATATTCCTCAAAACTTTCACTAAATCATCTTCATTAAAGAAGACGATCTCAGCGGCTGCTGATGGGGTTGGAGCTCTCAAATCAGCGACTAGATCGACTAAAGTAGTATCTACCTCGTGCCCAACTCCAGTGACAGTTGGAACAGGACTCATTGAAAGCACTCTGGCTAATTTTTCATCATTAAAACACCAGATATCTTCGATGCTCCCTCCTCCCCTTGCTAAAATAATTACATCTAAATCTTTGTTTTTAAAGGCAAGTTTTAAGCTCTCTATTATGGATAGTTGAGCATTTAATCCTTGAACTTGAGCCGGATATATGATGATATTTGTGTATTTATTTCTCCTTCTTGCAATATTTATTATATCTTTAATTGCTGCACCAGTTTCAGATGTCACAATTCCGACATTTTTAGGAAATTTAGGGATTTCACGCTTTCTTGTAAGGTCGAATAACCCCTCTAAATAAAGCTTTTTTTTCACTTCTTCAAATTTTATAAATAGATCTCCTAATCCTTCCCTCTCCATATCAGTGCAGTAAATTTGATAGCTACCATCTCTTAAATATGTAGAAATCCTCCCATAGACTATCACGCTCATTCCATTTTCAGGTTTGAACTTTAAATTCTGCACACTTGTTTTAAACATCACACAGCTAATGGAACTCTCTTCATCTTTAAGTGAAAAATATAAATGTCCACTTGTGTGAAGCTTAAAATTAGAGATTTCCCCGTTTACCTTTACAGACCTTAAGATAAAATCGCTTTCTATAAGCTTTTTTATATAAGTATTGATCTGCGTTACAGAGAGGAGCTTAAGCATCTACAACCTCCATCATATTGAGTAAAAGCATTATATTCGTAACAGATCCAACACCGCCAGGTACAGGAGTTACAACAGATGCCTTTGTTATCACATCGTCAAAATCCACATCACCTGTAATCTTGCCATTTACGCTTGAAGTCCCTACGTCTACTACTACAGCACCTTCTTTAACATATTCACTGGTTAAAAACTTTGGTCTTCCAATAGCACATATTATTATATCTGCTTCACTGCATACTTTTTTAATATCCTTGGTTTTAGAATGGCATATAGTAGGAGTTGCATTTTCTTGGAGCATCAAATGAAATAGTGGTTTTCCAACTATGTTGCTCCTTCCAATTATCACAACTCTCGCTCCAGAAAGTGTTACACCGCTTTCCTTTAATAAATGAACTATTCCTTTGGGAGTACAAGGAACATGGCATTTTTCTCCTAAATAAAGCCTTGCAGCATTTGTTTCAGTGAGTCCATCCAAATCCTTCTTTGGATCTAGCTTAGACAAGACAAATTTTGAATCGATGTGCTTTGGAAGTGGCATCATGATTATCACACCTGCTACTTCTTTATCTTCATTTAATTTTTCAATTTCATTAACTATAGTCTCCTGCGAAACATCTGAAGGAAGCTTTACAACATGTGGAATGATCCCAACATCTTCGCATACTTTGCTTTGATGATTTACATAAAAACTCGATCCTCCGTCATCCCCTACTAATATCATAGCAAGTTTTGGTATAAATGTTCCAGAATTTTTTCTTTCTTCCATAATCTTTTTTAGCTTTTCTTTTTCTTTATTGGCTAAATCTTTTCCTCTAAGTGCAATTCCCATTTTATCACTCCTAAATAAATTTTGTTAATATTCCATTTATATACTTTCTGCTTTTATCATCGCAGAAGGTTTTACTAAGCTCAATAGCTTCATTAACTGATACTACATTTGGTATAGAACTATCATATTTAATCTCACAAAGTGAAAGCCGCAATATGATAAGATCCAATTTAGATATTCTATCCAATTTCCAATTGATTAAATTGTTTTCTATATCTTTATCTATATCAGAAAGATGAAGGGTATAATTTTTTATCGTATTTTCCATATATTCATAGTCTAAATTACCGATGTCTTTATAATCATCATCGTCTTTAATTAGATCTTTTAAATTGCTTAATGTATCAAGTGGATCTTCTTTATTAATTAGACTCTGATACAATACTTGCATTAAAACTTCTCTGGATTTTTTTCGGTTGGTTTTCATTTTCCCTCCATGTAGGCTCCTTACGTCGCAGTGAATATTGAATAATGAATATTGAAATAATGAATAGTAGAGTTTGGGTTTGAACTCACTTTTCTTATCATTTATAATCTAACTCAATATTAATATTATTGCAATAAAAATATTTGGTCTTTATAAAATATGGTGACTAAAGAAAACATTCAAGCATATTATAATATTAGAATTCAATCCAGAAGGTTACTATACTAAGGAGGAATAAGTATGAAAAAAATATTAATTCTTGTTATCATGGCTTTCATCTTTTTGAACTTTACTATTTCTGCTAAAACATCAATTGAAAAGAAAGACTCTCGAGAGAAAATATATACCGATATTATTTTTACATTTCTTCGATCCACAATAGATAAAGCGATTGATGATTACTATCATGACGTGGCATGGTCAACACCAGGATATGGTGGAGCTGATTATACAAATATTTTAAGAATTGAAAGAATAAATGAACCTAATCAATACCGTCCACAGCGTTTTATTGTAGAAATTGAAGTCGAGCCTTATATAGGTCCGCATATAACGGTAGGTAAAGATCGAATTATAATGGAGATTGATCCAGATGCAGAAGTACATCTAATAAAATTTGAACATTTAGAAAGCTATGAGATGCCAGAACACTATGATGGTTTTTATCTAGATCCTCCGATTATAAAGGAAAAAGATTCGAACTAATTGATAAAAACCTCTTGACAAATTATAAAGGTACCTTTATAATTATATCATAAGGTACCTTAAAATTATTTTCGGAGGTATTAATATGGATTTAATGGAGCAATTTACACGCATAGCGTGGCTCTTACATCGTTACAATTTGCATAATCGCATAGCCCATGGTCCTATGAGCGACACTCATAGAGGTCAAGGCAGGATACTTAAACTTTTAAAGCTGCAACCTGAAATAAGTCAGAAGGAGTTAGGGTATCTTTTAGATATGAGACCTCAATCTTTAGGGGAACTACTTTTTAAACTCGAAAAAAATAGCTATATAACTCGAACACCATCTGAGAAAGATCGCAGAATTATGATAATAAAGCTAACTATTGAGGGAGAAAAACTAGCAAATGAAGAACCAGATATCGATACACCCTTTAGTTGCTTAAATGAGGAAGAACAAAACATACTAAGCTCATATTTAACTCGAATAGTGGAATCTATGGAAAAACAATTTGAAGAGTTCAAAAAAGAACAGGGTTTCAATTGGAAAGGTGGATATGGTTTTGATCCTCGCTTTATGAAATTTGGAAGATTTGGAGATTTTGGCTGTTATAAATAAAAATTTGAACTGCTTACATTTTGTAAGCAGTTCATCAAAAGTAATAGTAAAAAGTTATTTTTTATTAACATTTTCAATCGCACTTGCAATAAGTTTCGAAAAATCAACAGCGTTTTTCTGCGTTACTACAGGTTCACCCGATGCTTTTTCTATGGCTTTCCTAGTATCATTTTAAGTAAGATAACTCTTTTACCCTTCCATTTCCTTTATTTTATTATATAAAAAATCATTTAAAGGTGTTACAATTTCATGTTTTTTTCCCAGTTTTCTTATACTTCCACTAAAAAGTTCAACCTCAGTCTTTCTTCCAGCTCTCAAGTCCTGCACCAGTGATGGCATCCCATTTGGATTAAGTTTATCAAGTATCATCAGCCACTCTTTTATCTCATCTTCAGTTAGAACTATACCCTCATACTTTGCGACTTCCTTGACTTCTTTCATGACATCAATCATCATCTGCCTTTTTTCACCTTGAACTTGAAGGCTTCCATATCCTGTATTGTAAATTGCTGCAACTTGATTAACTCCACAGTTTAACATTAGTTTACTCCAAAGCTCATGGATGATATCTTTTGGTATTTCACACTTTATTTCTGCTTCATCTAAAAATTCCTCTACCAATTTTACATCATGAGTGATTTTATTGGACTTATCTCCAAAAGAAACAGTACCAATTCTTTTATAATGAACATGGTTCCCTTCCCTATATGAATCCATGCCATAAACCATGCAATATAAAAGGTGATCTGTCCCAAAGACTTCTCTCATGAGCTTCTCGCTTTCTATGCCATTTAATACAGAAATAAGTATTGTATCCTCATGTATAAAATTCTGCGCTTCCTTTATAGCTGTATCTAATGATGTAAATTTGGTTGCAAAAATAATTAAGTCCACCTTTTCTTCACTATTTTTAGATCCATCAATGAAACAAAAGTCGCATCTTTCATCATTGCAGAATATTCCTTCACCGGTGTATCTATTAATTCGATTTTCATCAGCAATCATGAAGACTCTATCTTTGCCAAGTTTCTTAGTAAGATTCCATCCATACATGACACCAAGTGCTCCAGCTCCAATGATTGCAACTTTATTTATTTTATCCATTTTAATCACCTTTTAATTTTATACTAATATAATGATTATAACATAGATTTTACTTACCTAAAACCTATTATCTTTGATATAATATGATTGATGCTCAGTATATGTTATTGAAAGGAATTTTTTATGAAGAACGCAAGCAACAATTTTTTACTAAAACATTTCCCTTTTAGGATTATACTAATATTTTATATTGCTGTACCAATTATAATTTTCTTCATTAAAAAAATGCATATTTACATTATAATCGCTCTCATTTTAATTTTAATTTATTTTTGCATTGCTCTATATTTCGCATTTTTAGAATTTGTTGATAAAAACGGAGCATTCGTCCGATTAGTTGCATTCACTATATTTATTGTTCCAAGCATAGTTCCAATATATATTACTGCATTTAAGTCCAGCCTTTTTATTATTTTATTCATACCCATAGGGATTTTTATAGGCGCACTACCTCGTCACGAAATTCACATGTTAAGGATCGATGACATGACAAAAGATGAAAATATCATTGGAAATTACTCATCAAATATAAAAAATGGTGGATATATTTGCAATCAAGGCGACTATGTTTTTATGTATGGGAAAAGTGTTCCTAATGGTGAAAGCTTATTTGCATTTAAAATAGATGAAAACGGTAAAGAAATTTCAACATTTGGACGTTTAAAAACTGTTCTGTTGTTTGGACAGATTAAAAGCATCAATGTTATTGGTGATAGCATTTATTTTTCTAAATATAAAGAAGACTCCGGTCGTTATGATGCATATGAATTTAATATTCAAGATTACAAAGAAGAACTCTTAATAGAAAATTGTGATTTTATAAACGTCATCGACGATGAGATGTTTTATTTGAGCTATGTTGATACAACTTCTTTTCTTTTTAAAGTGGATTTGTATGATTTAAGCGTAACTACATTGTCAAAAGAACCATGTCTGGATTATTTGATCGAAGATGATAAAATTTATTTTACCAATGAAAAGGGGGTTTTTTTGATGAATTCTGATGGAAAACACTTTAGAAAAATTTTAGACTTTGTTCCATCTTATTACTATGTTTTTGAGGACTATTTATATTACTCCCTCTTTGATTCTAATAAAAATGAAAGCATAATATATAAATTTATAAAGAAAGGATCGAAAGAAAAAATTATGACTATTAAAGGAGAGGAAATAGTCGAATTTGCTATTAGGAGTGATAGAATTACATATCTCAATAAATCCAAAGAAGTAGTCTCAAGATTATATGATGAAGCTGATGTTCGTCATGATATTCTAAAGGATATAGTGCATATGTATGTGTTTGGAGAAGAGAAAGTAATTGGTTGGCATGGTATTTTATAAGAAAATAACAAAGATAATTCAAAAAAGGAGTAACTAAATTGAATAATATGGATCTAATTCATGGGAATGTCTATTTACCAAATTTTTTCCCAGATGGCACATATGGCAACGTAAAAACTTTGGATAGTGAAGATTTAATCAAATGCAAGGTAGATGGAGTTGTTATGAACACATTTCATCTGTATTCTAAACCTGGACTTTCTATTGTGAAAAAGCACGATGGAATTAACAACTTTATTAATTTTCCTCATCCTATTTTAACAGATTCTGGAGGGTTTCAGGTTTTTTCCCTCATACATGAAAACAAAAAAAATGGTCAGATAAATGAAAACAAGATCATTTTCAGACCAAACCAGGATGAAAAGAAGATCATTTTCACTCCGGAAAAATCTATACAGATGCAATTTGCAGTTAAATCTGATATAATAATGTGCTTAGATTATTGTACCCATCCAGATGATTCCGATGAAATTCAAGAAAAATCAGTAGAAACTACAATTAGATGGGCAAAAATATGCAAAGAAGAATATGAAAGTCAGATCAAAAATTATAAATACTCGGAAAGTCATCGTCCACTTATTTTTGCTATCATTCAAGGGGGAAATAGAAAGGATTTGCGAAAACTTTGCGCTGAAAAACTCATTGAAATTGGATTTGATGGATTTGGTTTTGGTGGTTGGCCCTTAGATAAAGATGGGCATTTAATCGAAGATATTTTACAGTATACTGCAAGCTTAATGCCTGACATAAGCATAAAATATGCTATGGGCTTGGGTAAACCTGAAGAGATTGTGAAATGCGTAAATATGGGATATAATCTGTTTGATTGCGTAATTCCTACCAGGGAAGCAAGGCATAAGAGGCTTTATGTTTATAATTCAGAAAATATTTTTGACGAAGATTTTTATTCATACCTTTATATCATGGATGATAAGTACATAGCAGATAAATCGCCTATATC
>WQUF01000002.1 GCA_009785875.1 Oscillospiraceae bacterium
TTTTAGATAAATATTATATGTATTTTATACGAGGCGTTTTACTCACTATATTGGTTGCATTATTTGCAGTTATTTTTGGAGCTATACTTGGTTTTTTGCTCACTCTAATGAAAACATCAAAGATTGGACTTTTAAAATTTATAGGTTCAGCGTATACTGAATTTATACGTGGAACGCCAGTTTTAGTGCAGCTATATATGGGATATTATGGACCTGCTCTTTTGGGGCTTCACTTTGATTTAATAGTCATAAGCGTTGCAATACTTTCTTTTAATAGTGCTGCATATGTATCTGAAATCATCAGAGCGGGTATAGAATCCATAGATAAAGGCCAAATTGAAGCTTCTTACAGCCTTGGCATGAGTAAATTTTTAACTTTAAGAGAGATAATCGTGCCTCAAGCTTTGAGAAATATTTTTCCAGCTTTAGGAAATGAGTTTGTCGTCATCATAAAAGAATCTGCTGTTGTTTCCATAATTGGGCTTCACGATTTGATGTTCAACACTGGAACGGTTAAAGGTATATCCTATTCACCATTTTTACCTTATGTAATAGCATCTATATTTTATTTTATTGTAACATTCCCATTAAGCAAAGTTTTGCGCAAAGTAGAAAAGGGTATGAATAGGTATAGAGGTGAAAGCCTATGATTAAAGCTATTGACATAAAGAAGAATTTTGGAAGTTTAGAGGTTTTAAAGGGAATCTCTTTAGAGGTTAATAAAGGTGAAGTGGTTGTAATAATTGGACCATCAGGATCTGGAAAGAGCACATTTTTAAGATGCCTTAATCATCTTGAAATTCCCACAAGTGGGACTATACTTTTTGAAGATGAAGATATAAAAGATAAGGATATAAATAAATACAGAGAAAAGGTGGGAATGGTCTTCCAAAATTTTAATTTATTTTCTCATAAAACTGTGCTGAAAAATTTAACCATGGCACCTATCTTAGTGAAAAAGATGGATAAGCATAAGGCAGAAGATCTTTCAATAGAATTGTTGAAGAAAGTTGGACTTATAGATAAAAAGGATGTATATCCAGGAAACCTTTCAGGTGGGCAAAAGCAGAGGGTTGCAATTGCGAGAGCCCTTGCAATGGAGCCTGATGTGATTTTATTCGATGAGCCTACTTCATCTTTAGATCCTGAGATGGTGGGAGAGGTTTTAAGCACCATGAAAACCTTAGCCCAAGATGGAATGACCATGATCATAGTTACTCATGAGATGAATTTTGCAAAGGAAATTGGAGATAAGATCTTATTTATGGATGAAGGTGTCATTATTGAGAGCGGAACCCCAGATGATATATTCGTCAATTCACAAAATAAAAGAATACAGGATTTTATAAGTAAAATCATATAAAGGACTTAATTTAAATTAGGTCTTTTTTATTTAATTAATAAAAAAACCATAAACAAATTGAATTGTTTATGGACTTAAAATCATTCTCTTAAATACAAACCATTTGAATCTCTGAAGTCACCAAGTACTAAGGACATTAAATCCATCACTGTACCAACTAGAAGACAACCTACTGTTATTAGGTAAATAAAACCTGCGAGCTTTTTACCAGTATAGAATTTATGCAATCCTGCAATTCCAATAAAGCCTAAGCAGCATAAGAATATTGCCTTATATTTACTTTTTTTTGAGTACATTATATTATCGTCTATGTAATTTTCAGGAATACCATTTAAATTGGAGAACATATTGACCGTATTGGGATTGTTCTTAACTTGTTCAACCTTAGTTGATTTAGATTTAGTATTTAGATGATTTGAAGTTTTCATCTTATCACCTCTAATCATTGAATCTACCATATAATTTGATTTTCATATTGATTATACTATCATTATAAACAAAAGTCCAGAAAATATAGGAAATATAAGCTTTTATGAAATAAAATATTTAAGATGATATTTTAGTATTTATTTAAAAATAAAAGAACTTGTGTTAATATAATATTGAGGTGACTGTTAATGAAGAGAATTAAATTTCAATTTGCTTTAAGCTTAATGATGGCTTTTATAATCATAGGATGTGCTTCTTGTGTCAGCATCAATTCTTTACAGTTTGGTGCTGTTCATGGACAAGGGGATATGAAAGACTCTGTTTTTAATGTTTCTAAGTTTACAAAGGTGAATATTAATGGCGGATGTGAAGTTATATATAGCAGTGCAAATTCCAATGAATTAAAAGTTAGCATGCAGGACAATGTTTTAAAAGAATTCAATGAATCTGTAGCAGGGGATACTCTGATGATAAAATGGAATAAGACTATCGTAACTGATTCTGGATTTGTTCCTAAAATATACATTTCAAATTCAAATTTAGAAGGGCTTACTATAAATGGAGCTGTAAAAATCAGTGAATCGGATGTCATTAAAGCAGATACCCTTACACTGACCGTGGCAGGAGCTTGTGATTTGAATATTCCACTTAATGTAAATAAATTTAGTGTTAATATTTCAGGTGCAGGCAAAATGAGTTTAAGTGGAAATGCTGAAAATACTGATATGCAGATAAATGGGGCAGGAGAGATTAAGGCTTTAAGTTTAGATACTAAACTTTCAAGTATAACAATTAATGGAACTGGAAGCGTTGAAATTTATTGTGAAGATCAGTTAAATGCATCTATTGCAGGAGCCGGAAGCATCAGGTATAAGGGAGATCCAAATGTAAATCCAAGCATCGTTGGAGCAGGGTCTATTAAAAAAATAACTGAATAATAAAAATATTGAGGGAGTATGATTGCATGAAAGTTTCTAACATGTTAAAAATAGGTGTAATTGTGCTAATTGTTTTAGCTGTAGTTACAATCTTGAATGTAGGTAAGTCAGT
>WQUF01000003.1 GCA_009785875.1 Oscillospiraceae bacterium
TCTTTAGAAGGGGAGATAAATTAATTGGGCAAGCAGGTGCAAGAAAAAACAGTGAAGGTCTACTTAATCGTCTTTATGAGCATAAGAGAAATCCGGATAAAGATTATTGGACAGAGGCAGTTATATTCACAACAACAAATAATTCATTTGGCCCTACAGAAATAAGCTATTTGGAAAATCGATTTTATTCTATTGCAATTAACGCTAATCGTTATATTGTCAAAAATGGGAATGAGCCTACAATTGGAAATGTTACAGAAGAAAAAGAAAATGAACTTGAGAAATTTATAGATTATGCAAAAATTGTTATTGGAACATTAGGCTACAAAATCTTTGAGCCTCTAATCAATAATAATTTCGAAATTAATAACAATGATAATCTCCAGACTGAATCGCAGTTTTTTCTAAATAAGAAAAGTAAAAGGAGTAAAACTATTATCGAAGCAACTTCCAAGCAAACAAGTGAGGGATTTGTAGTATTAAAGGGAAGTCACATTGAGACTATTGATTCTAACTCAGTACCACAAAAGATCAAAAGACTTAGAGAAAATGCAAAAATCAGCGATAATGGGATACTTCAGGAAGATATTCTTTTTAGTAGTCCATCTTATGCAGCTTCTTTCGTTATTGGTAGTTCTGCGAATGGGAGAAGTGAATGGAAAACTGCTGATGGTAAATCTTTAAATGATCTTGAAAAATCTTAAGATAAGTATTCTTTAAAATTAAAGAAACTGCATTACTTCGATTTGAATAAAGCAATGCAGTTGTTTTTGTTAAATATATAGTTATCTTTAAATACCATAAAGTTTATTTGCTGTTTGAAGATTTCTAGTTTATTTCTTTTTGAATTTTAAGAACTTCAGCCTTAGTTAGTCCTGTGACTTTCATAACATTAAGAATATCCATTCCCAAAGAAAGCACGTTTTTGGCAAATTCCTTCGTTTTTTCGTTAAGTGCCTCTTCTTTTTCTTTAGCTGTCTTATTTAAAACTTCCTTAACAGCTTCTTTAACCTTCTTATTAGCGTAATTTTCCTTTTCCTCTTCAAAATATCGTGCTAAATCAGTCATTTTAATCCACTCCTCTACCTTTTTAACATATTTTTGATCTATAAACTTAAATGCCGCAGTTAAAATTCCTGCGATTGTGAAATCCCTAATTGTTTTATCTTCTATTTTCTTAATATTCATAGATCTAGTTCATGCCGAATGGCACTCATATCTCCATTATATGGCTGTGGCTATAAATGGGAAACATATTCAGTTATGATATTGTATGCTTTATCTATTATTAAAATTAGTTAAAATATTGGCTCATAAGACTATCGAAAAGGTGTTGGGATTCTTCTAGTCCTTTTTTAGCAATTATTTTTTGATCTTCAATTTTATCAACTATAGTGGCAAATTGTTTTTGGTGAAGAAGTGGGGGAATTGGCAAAATAAGTTCTTCAATTTGTTTTTTAGTTAATGCTTCTCTAGTAGCACCGTTCGAATTTGCTAAATTAAGCAATATCTTCTGAAATGATAAATTAGTTAGAACATTATTTATATAAATATTATTAGCATTATCACTCATTAATCTAATTATAGAAACATGTTGATTGACCCTAGCTGGTAAAACATTTACTGGTACAATACATGATCTAGCGACAGATGCACCTGTAATATTTAGCAGTATATCATCTTCATTAACTATAACATTATCAAGTAAACTTGCTTGTGAATCAGAAATGTGTGCTAAATTCTCAAATAAGAATAAATTATTATGGACATTCATGCTTCTTATAAGAGAAATACCTTCTTCTTGGTAATTTCTTTCTCCACCTAGAGGGGTAGCACCAGAACCAATTTTTGATGTAATATCTTTTAACTTTTTTATTTCCCAACCTTTCTCATTTCTTACTGGATCCCCAAACATATCATAAAACACAGATTTAATGAGATTATCTAATTCTAAAAGCTGCTTCTTGCGAAGAAAAATAAGATTTGTTATGGTATCGAGGATGTGAGCAATTTGCGTTTGAATTTCTATAGGTGGTAGAGGGATAATAAAATTTCTTATATTATTTAATGAAATAAATTTTTGTGTTCCGCCACGATTTTCTTTATGCGAGTATTTTGTAAAAATATTACTTTTAAAAATGTAGAAAATATATTTATTTAGTACGTTTGAGTTACTAAATTTAATCAATGCTACGTTTTTGATAGCAAAATCAAATGTTTTATTTACTATAATAGGGTTACCTATAGTGCCTATCATAGGCATTATAATGTCTCCATCACTTACATAAGAACGTAAATTTATTTTTTTATAATCTTCTTCAGATATATAATTTACATTATCTATATCAATAAATCCTTTTGTAACATTTTTTGAAGTAATTAGAGGATACCCTGAAAAAACGTATTCAGGTGATTCATGGGTACCATCTCGAACATCGCAAACATCTCCCAACCTAACCTTATCTCGCTTACTCACCCAACAATGCCCCCAATTCCTCCATCTTCTCCCCGATCTCCATAATAGTCCTATCCATAATATATGTACAGTCCTTTCTTTTTAATAAAGATTTCTCATTATATTTTACCATCTTTCATATAAAAGGTGAACTGAGTTTTTTAACATATATAAAGTCGAAAAAACAATTTTCCTAAGGTCTAACTTTCAAAAATTTGTACAAATCCATTCTTCAATTTTAGAACCATTTTAAAGAAAAACCGTTCAACATATTTTACCCTTGGATTACCAGACTAACTAAAAAGTAAACTATTTTATTAAAATTATTAAATTTAATTTAAACAGCTTTTCTCATAAAAATAAAAAAAGGCACGCCAACTTGAGGG
>WQUF01000004.1 GCA_009785875.1 Oscillospiraceae bacterium
GACAATGTGATTCCTAATGAGAAGTTTTTGCTTGTAGGTGAATCTTATGGTGGATATTTAGCAAGAGGAATAGTATACAAAAGACCACAATGTGTAAATGGTCTTCTATTGATCAGTCCGGTTATCGTTGCAACTCACTCAAAAAGAGTTGTCCCAGAAAAAGTGGTACTATATAAAGATGAAGAACTGCTTTCAAGTTTAAGCGATGAAGAAAGAGATGATTTTAAATCGATGAATACAGTTCTAAGCAAAGAAGTATGGAAAAGGTATAATGAAGAGATATTTAAGCCTGTAAAACTTGCAAACAATAGCTTTTTAAGGTTTATAATGTTTAAAGGCTATGATTTTTCTTTTGATGTAGATAATCTGGAAAAACCATTTGAAAAACCAACGACATTTGTAATTGGTCGCCAGGATAATGTAGTGGGATATAAAGATACTTTTAAAATTTTAGATAATTTTACAAGAGCTTCTTTTATTGTTCTCGATAGAGCAGGGCACAATATTCAGCTTGAGCAAGTTAATCTGTTTAATCAAATTGTAAATGAATGGATTTTTAGGGTCGAAGAATATTTTGGTCTCTAATAAAAACTGGGTTTTATTCCTCAGTCTTGAGTTATTGCTTTAGGAATAGGATTTTTGATGAAAATATGTTATACTGAATAAAGATATTTGCTGCACTGTTCATAAGAGTGGTGTAGAGTTAGTAAATTATTGATGAGAGGGTTTTGTATGAAAGCGGTTATCTGTACAAAATATGGGCTACCGGAAGTTCTACAACTGAAAAATATTGAAAAACCAATGCCCAAAGCCAATGAAATTCTAATAAAAATATTCGCCTCAACAGTTTCAGCTGCGGATTTTCGAATGAGAAGTTTCACAGTACCGAAATCATACTGGCTTGTTGCTAGAATTGCTCTTGGTATAAAAAAACCTAAAAGACCCATACTGGGTGGTGAATTAGCCGGAGAAGTTGAGGCTGTTGGCAAGGATGTAACTTTATTCAGAAAAGGTGACAAGGTATTTGCTGCGACTGGGCTGAATACCAGCGGTGCTTACGCCGAGTATATTTGTCTACCTGAAAATGGAATTATAGCCAGTAAACCATCGAATTTATCGTATGAGGAAGCGGCTGCCATGCCCATTGGAGCAAGAACAGCACTGTATTTTCTTAAAAAAGCAAATGTAAGAAGTGGACAAAAAGTGTTGATTTACGGAGCGTCTGGGTCAGTCGGTACATATGCTGTGCAGCTTGCGAGGTATTTCGGCGCAGAAGTAACAGGAGTGTGCAGCACGGTTAATTTGGATATGGTAAAATCTCTGGGTGCTGATAACGTGATTGATTATACGAAAGAAAAGGTCAGCAAATATGCAGATTATTTTGATGTCATTTTTGAAGCCATAGACAAGGGCTCATTTTCCGATTGTTTGAAAGCGTTAAAAAGTGATGGCATATATTTATCTGTTGCTTCACCTGTGAAAACACCACAAATGATTTGGGCTTCAACAATAGGTGGCAGAAAGATAATTGTTGGTAAACACCCGCCCCAAAGTGCTGAGGACTTAATATTATTAAAGGAGCTTGCAGAAAAAGGAGAGATAAAGCCTGTAATTGACAAAATATATCCTATGGAACAAATTGTTGAAGCACATAGGTATGTAGATACAAGGCACAAAAAGGGAAACGTAGTAATATCTATCAGTCAATGAACGTACAAAATTTCATCTTTAAAAGACATACTTAATAAGAATTCGCCTGTATCTGTTTCACAAATTCACAACTGCATGATTATAAACATACCATATTTAGGATTGAAGAGTATTTTGGTCTCTTATAAAAACTGGTTCATATTCTTTAGACAAATGATCCGCATATTTATAATCATCTAAGTCGAATTCCTTTATATCACTTAAACTTTCAATCTTATTCTTAACAATATACGATGCCATAAGACCTCTCGAGTGTTTTGAGTATATGGTTATATTTTTATATTTACCATTTTTATAATCCTTAAAAATAGGTGTAATTATGGTGTATTTTTCTTTTACTAGGTTCATAGAAATGGCATCGGTATATTCCTTTGATGCAAGGTTTACTAATATCTTATCATTGTCTTCTTTTAGTTCTGATAAAATGAACTTAGTGATTTTATCTTTCCAAAATTCGTATAGATTATTACATGTTTTTATCTTAAGATTTGTGCTTATTTCAAGCCTATGCTCTTTTATTAAGTCCAAAGGTCGTAAGATTCCATATAAACCTGATAAAATTCTAATGCTTTTATTCGCAAAATCTAAATCTGAAGCATAAAATGAAGAAGGGTTAAGTCCTCTATATACTTCGCCTTTATAGGCATAAATAGCCTGTTTAGAATTTTCTAAAAAATCATCACTAAATTTTTGAATCCTAAAAAAATTGAGTTCGGCTAAATAAGGATTTATTTTCATCAAAGATTCGAGTTCATTTGGAGAGAACTTTTTTAATTCCTTTATTATAGCTATAACTTCACTTTTAAATTTAGGAATGCTGAATTCATTGGTTTTTATTTCAACGCTAAAATCTATGGTCTTTGAAGGGGAGAGTATGATGATCATAATTACCTCTTTATTTGAGTTTTATTATATTCTAACAAATTGGACTTAACTGGTTCCTTCTTTTTTTAAAAAACTTTTCCAATAATTTCCCAATTTTTCTCTCTTTTATTTATCTCTAGTTTAAAGCTTTCCTATGTAGCTGCACAGCAAATGATCCTCATCGATTCTATGTCGAAGGATTTTATATTTGAGATATTTTTATTATATTTATTGAGTTTAATTAAATATATCTCTATTATTCA
>WQUF01000005.1 GCA_009785875.1 Oscillospiraceae bacterium
TTATTTCCCTTTAAATCGTTTAAATTTATCATGGCAGTATTTGGAACTACACCTGCTATATAAAAGCTTATATCATGATTATTAGAAAGAGTCACGTAAGACGATTGAAATTGTTCTGCTCCTTGCGGCGGTGTACCTTGTTTCTGAGCATTAAACACATATTCATATTTTAAATTGTAAAGCTCCTTAATGCCTTGATTCAACATGTAATCTACCGAGCTCTTCATAGTTAAACCATAGAGCAAAAGCATAGTTGCAACTATTACTCCAAATAAAAGAAATACTGTCCTGGAGATGCTCCTAACTTGTTCCCTGATTTGAAATTTTAAAGGAAAACTAAACCTGTCTAATCTAAGCTTTCTTTCCAGGAAGTTAGTCTTATCATTAACCTTTCCGCCCTTCATGAGTTCTGCCGGTGGAATGCTGAGTATCTTGTTTACAATTATTAAGCAGGAAATCACCAAAACTAAAATAGGAAGTAAAATAGCTATTATAAAATACCAGGCATTAAATATAAAAGGCGATCCAGGCATTGTAAAAGCAGTCAACATGAAGTTATACATAGGACTCAGTATAAGTAAACCGATGATTGCACCTAAAATCGATCCAACACAAGCTATTATAAGAGGAAACATCAGATAATGCTTTATAAGTTCTATCTTTCTATACCCTTCTGCATAAAATGTTCCTATGATCACAGCTTCAGCTTTAATCATACGCCATATGAGAATACCAGTTAAAACACAAGTTAAAAGGAGCATCACAAATGGTACAGCTAAGCTCATGGTATTAATGGCTTGAATTTCCACAGATACATAAGATACAGTTGTATTCATATCAGTTTCAAGCCAATTTGTAACTGTTATCCCATTTGAAGTAAGATAACTTCTAATTGCAGCTTCTTGACCTTTTATATCATCTCTATTGTTATATTTTATTGCGTAAAATAAATGTTTACTGGTGAGATTGTTATAATCATCTTTATTCATGACTCCAATGCCAAATGTCTTTGGATCATTAATTATCTCATCTTTGGATTTTATTATATAGATATAATTTGGTAAATTCACGAGCCCTGAAATAGTGTAACTTTTTCCTCCAATATTTAGTGTATCTCCAATCTTATATCCATTAGCATTTGAAAACAAAGGATCGATGAGCACTTCTGAAGCTTTAGGTGCAGTGCCTTCTGTAACTTTAGGTATATTCACTGTAGTATTCTCACTAAATACTCTAATCATTTGACCTGATTTTATATCGCAGTCAGCATTGCCGCTTTCCTCGATTTTAACATTGAATTGACTGGCTATAGCATTAACATCGCAGGCTTTATCTGTATAAAATTCCGCATCACACAAGACATTTTTATCTGCAAATAAATTAAAGGTATTTGTAAGGTTGCTGGCTACCAAGTTAAAACCTACAAACAGCATACTCGATATAAAAATAAGTATAAGTGCACCTAAATACTGGGTTTTATGCTCTAATATGGTCCTTATAACTTTTTTCAGCATAACCATAGCTACTACCATTCAATCCTTTCTGCGGCTACTGGATTTGGATTTTTAGTTGTTTCTATTATTTCGCCGCTTCTTAATTTATAAATCTTATTTGCCATTAAGCTTATTGCAACATTGTGGGTTATCATGAGAATCGTGGTCTTATATTCCTTATTCACCCTTTGAAGCAGAGATAAAATGCTCCTTGAAGTTTCAAAATCAAGAGCTCCTGTTGGCTCGTCGCATAATAAAAGCTTTGGATTTTTAACTATAGCCCTTGCTATTGCAACACGCTGCTGCTCCCCGCCTGAAAGCTCTTTTGGAAAGCTGTGGGTTTTTGATTCAAGATCTACTGATTTTAAAATCCTCTTGATATCCAAAGGAGACTTAGCTATATTTGAAACCACCTCAATATTCTCTAAAACCGTCAGGTTCGGTACTAAATTATAAAATTGAAAAACAAAACCAATGGAATCACGCCTGTATTCAGTCAATTTGTTGTCGTCTAAACCTGTGATATTAACACCATCGATTGTAACCTTTCCGCTATCTGCCTTGTCCACACCACCTATGATATTTAGCAACGTAGATTTTCCTGAACCCGATGGACCTAAGATGACCCCAATATTTTCCCTGTCCAGATCCATGCTGACATCCTTTAAAACATCTAATTTGATATCCCCAGTCTTGTAACTTTTTTTAATTTTTAAAACATCAATGAACATTTTTTCCTCCAATTCCTTCTTTTAATAAAAGAAGCATATTATCAATCATTATTTTTGAGCTTTTAATTTTTTCTTCGTTAACATTAAAATCATCTTTTACTGCCTGCGAAAATATATATTCTTCAAATTTAGAAGTGACACCTTTTATAAAGATCATAAGAGTACCATTATCTAAATCAGAGCGTATGATGCCCTTTTTCTTTCCATTTTCAATCAATCTGACCATGTATTCATCGCCTAATCTCCACATTTCCTCATCAGCAAGACCAGTCAAAGATCCAAATTTCCCTGACATGATGTCTTGAGAAAATAGCGTTAATGTATATTCTTCTTTTATCAAACTCGCCCTATACTCTAAGCCTGATAAAAAATAATCGAATATATCCATGTCTTTTAATGGAGTGTTGATATCTATTTTCTTCATAAAAAATTCTAAAGTCCAGTGAACGGAATATAAGAAAACCTCTTTTTTATTTTCAAAGTACCAATATATACTTCCTTTAGCAATATCAGCATTTTGCGCTATGATGCCTACATTTGCCTTGTCAAAGCCACATTTATGAAACTCGTCGATAGCAGCCCTTACAATGCGCTCCCTCTTTTCTTCATC
>WQUF01000006.1 GCA_009785875.1 Oscillospiraceae bacterium
GTATAACCTCAAGAAAACTATGTAAAGGAAATGCAGCGACAGCAACCGGATAGGGGCAGGTCCTGCATTCCCTACTAACTCACAGCATGTAGTGTTACTTGCGAGTGACGGGGCATGCTTTATTAATAAATTAAAAAAAAAAGTGTATTTATATAAATACAGTTAGAGTTAAGAATTCAAATTAAAATGATAATATAGAATGGTACTGAGTTATGTTAAATGCGATAATATTTTCATGTTTACTTTTAAAATGATTACACTGAGCCAAGATCTCTATTTTAATTCCAAGTAAAATATTCCTCCAACGAGCAAAATGATTTTATAAGAAGGAAACTTTTTAAAACAGATCTGAATTGGATTATTTTATGAGATGTACTTTTTATGCTAGTAGGAAGGTAATTAAAAACTTTTATTCTAAATAAAAGGGACCTTTTTGAAAAGTTGTTAAGTTTGCAGTTGGAGTATGTAAGTCAGAACTAAATTTAGTGTTACTATTGTGAATTTCTGAATTTGATTCATATAAATCTCTATTTTTGGCAACAAATAATAAAAGGGAAAAAATATATTGTAATTTTAATGGTAGAATTTTTATATTCTTCAATAACTGACGACAAGAATCTCTATTTCTGGCATTCATAATTATTCTAATTACCCTTTTTTGAATTTTAAAAATATTAGAGTTGTATGTAGAATTGCCCCAGAAAATTATGCCATATGATAGGATGGAATGAAAATGTAAAAAGTAAATTGTCCTTAGTGTATCTTGGGACATAAAATGTTTCACATACCTAATTGCATAGCATGCTCTGCTTAGTTTGATCATCATTTGATCAATATGGTTTTTCCATGACAAGGAACTATCTGTACCCATTCCAAGGAATTTAGTATTTTTAGTCTCTTTAATCAGTTTATTGTCACAACTTATTTTTACATTAATTTCATAATTATTTCTAGGCCTAAATTGTAAAAAGTATGTTTTATCAAAATTTAATGATAATGCATTACCTTTGAACCAGTCATTTATATTGTCAATTATATTGTTAATATCTTCTTTAAATTTTGAGGCATTAGGATTTGTAATTATTATGCTTGTGTCATCTGCAAATAGAATCAGTTTTGATGGGTCAGCTATTATATTTGGAAGATCATTTATATAGATTAAGAAGAACAAAGGACCAAGTGTTGAATCTGGAGGAACACCATGTTTTATTTTGCCCCATTCTGAAAATGTAGTAGTATTAGAAGAGCTGTTGTTTATTAGTACTCTCTGATATCTATCACTGAGGTATGATCATAGCAGTGCATTGGTTTTGCCATTGAATCCATAAAATTCACATTTAGACAATAGTATATCATGATTTATGGAGTCAAATGCTTTTTCCAAGTCAAAAAATATTCCACCAACTGTTAATTTATTATTAAATGCTAGTAATATTTCATTTATTAGTTTCAAGAAGGCTTTTTCATTTGAGGAATTATTTCTGAAGCCATATTGTTCAGTTGCTAATATATTATTTTCGTTGATGTGTTGGTGCAATCTCGTATATATAACTTTTTCCAGAATTTGAAAAGGTTGTAAGTAAAGAGATGGGTCTAAAATTGGTTATATCTGTTCTGTCTCCTTTCTTATGTAAGGGCTTTATTTCAGAAAATTTTAATCGGGAGGGAAAAATACCTGATGAAAGTGACTTGTTACATATGTATGTTAAGGGAAATGTGATGAAAGGTGTACTTACTTTTAGAATTTTCATAGGAATCCCATCATATCCATGAGAGTTTTTGGACTTTAGAGATTTGATAATTTTTTCTATTTCTTTGGGTGTTGTATATTTTAGTTTCATGTTTGAACAGGGGAGCTTAAAGTTTTTATAAAGACAATGTATGGGATTGTTACAATTTAATGAAGTTTTATCACTTTTAATGTTACTAGTTATTTTGTCAGCTACTGTTAAGAAGTACTAATTGAAAGTGTTTGCAGTTGATTGTTGATTAATAATTAAGATTCCATCTATACTTATGGGTTGAGTACTTTTATTTGTATGGTTTTTGCATGTTTCCATTTTTATAATATTCCATGTAGTTTTTATTTTATTGTTGGACTTAGAAATCTTATTGTTGTAATGAAGTTGTTTTGCAGCCTTAATTGCTTTAGACAAAATTAAGCAGTAAGATCTGTAGTGTGCTTTTAATTTAGAATTACTACTATCTCTACTAATCAAATAAAGTTCTCTTTTATGCTGACATGAGGTTTTTATTCCTGTTGTAATCCAGGGTTTGCTATTATGTGTACTGTATATTTTCTGTAACAGAAAGCGGGATTTAAAAATTCTCAAGTATATGTTAAGAAAGTTGTTAAAAACTGTATTAACATCCTCCTCTATAAAAAGGTTGTCCCAGTTTTTATAGCTGAGATTAACTGCAAATTGAGATGTAGAGAATTTATTAAATTTTCTTATGCTTTGAGTTTTGTTAATACATTTATCCACAATAATATTATTAATTGTTATAATTTGGGCTTCGTGATCAGATAGCCCATTAAGTATGGTCTCTTTATATAGTGACATAACCTGGTCTCACCATATGATTTTTCTATTTTGTGAACTATAATGGTTTATGTGAGGTGTGTGGTCTCTGAGGATGAACTGTAATGCTTTGAAATGTGGTTTTTTAATTTGCTTTATTTGAATAATTGAAGGTACTTTATACAGGGTGTTTGGCGACTTTAGGGCAGAACTGCAGGAGGTGATTTCCTAGGTCTTTGTGATGAAAAAAGTTCATATAAACATGTGTCCGATTTTGGACAGTTACGGAGTTATGACCGTTTAAAACTC
>WQUF01000007.1 GCA_009785875.1 Oscillospiraceae bacterium
CATCGTGGCTAAAATCCTCATTTATATCTTTTCCAAAATGAATCCTTCCATTTGGAATGATAGATTGTAAGTATTCCAAGTTCATAAGTTTAAACCTCCCTCTTCAATTTTCTTTGTCAAAAGTGGCACGATCTCGTATAGATCACCAACGATTGCATAATTACAAAAGTTAAAAATTTGCGCATTTTCATCAGAATTTATAGCTACTATGCAAGATGATCCTTCCATACCAGCTTTAAATTGAACAGATCCTGAAACACCGATTGTGATTATAAGTTTTGGTTTAACTGCTCTCCCCGAAAGCCCTATTTGCCTTGAAGGGTCCAGCATTCCTGATTCGATAACAGGTCTTGTTCCAGCAACTTCAGCGTTTAAAGCCTTTGCCAATCTATAAATCATATCTAAATCTTTTTTAGACTTGACTCCCCTTCCAATCGCAACGATCATATCAGCATCTGAAATTGAAGGGCTTTTCTCTTTTTTAAAAGCTTCTATTTGTGTTATTCTGCTCTCTTTCCAATCTTCATTTAAACTGCACATATTGACAATTCCAGATTTTTCTTGACTTCTAACAGGTGCATCGAATATCTTATATCTAACAGTTGCAATCTGCGGTCTGTTGTTTGGAGTATTTATCTGCGCCATGATATTTCCCCCAAATGCAGGCCTAATCTGAATTAAATCTGTGTTTTCTTTGATGTCGATCTTTGTGCAATCTGCAGTAAGACCGGTCCTAAACCTGGCAGCTACTCTTGGTGCGAGGCTTCGACCTACCACTGTAGCACCTACTAATATAACAGAAGGTTTATTTTTATATATAAAATCAGCGAAAACATTTGCATAAGGCTCTATTAAAAAATGTTCAAGCCATGGTGCGCCATAGCAAAATACCTCGTCGATACCGTAGTGTAACAATTCCTCTGCTTTATCTATTATATCATTCCCTATAAAAATCCCAGTCACTTTTTGTCCTATTTTATCAGCTATTTCCCTCGACTTGCCTAAAAGCTCTAAACTCACAGGGTGAATGTTTCCTTCCATCTGCTCTATATAAACTGCGACGTTCCTCCACTCTCCTTTATCGATGAGCTTCTTAGTTTCATCTACGAATTCAAATAATCCTTTTGGTCCGTTTTTGACGCATAGTTTACAGATTCTACATTTGGAATTAATTTTAAATTTCCCGTCCTCATAATCTATTGCAGAGAAAGGGCAAATATCTCGAACATCTTTTATACTTTTATCTATAACTACATCATTATTTATTTTTATACCTGACACTAGTATCACCCCTAAATTATTTTAAGCTCCTTTAATTTATTATAAATAAATTCTGAAGCTTCTTCAGATGTGCCATTTACCGTAATCTTTTCGCTTTTATCTTCTGGTTTAAAAATCCTCTCTACTTGAGTTGGAGACCCCTTCAATCCAAAATCATCGACGCTTAAATTTACAAAACTTGAAAAATTTATCTGCTTTATTTTTTTATCTTTAATATTTCTCTTTATCCTATAAGAAGGGAGCCTTGGAGTAAAGGTATCCTTGTCTAAAGCTATTAAACATGGATAAGCTATTTCCTGCACTAGTATCATATCTTGAGCATCGATTTTCACTATTATGGATCTTTCTTTTACCTCTAAAATCTCTATGACATTTGTAACATGTGGAATATCTAAAATTTCTGAAATCTCAGGTCCAACTTGAGCTGTATCTCCGTCAGTAGTCTGTTTTCCACAAAAGATGATATCAAAATCATCTAATAGCTTAATTCCTTTGCTTATAGTAAGGCTTGTTGCAAGGGTATCTGATCCAGCAAAAGCCATATCGGATATTAAAGCACCAGAGTCCGCTCCCATCATAAAAGCTTCTTTAATCACTTCTTCGGCTTGAGGTGGACCCATTGAAATAACTGTTACATCGCCGCCCTTTTCTTCTTTCACCCTTAGGGCTGCTTCTATAGCAACTAAATCATATGGATTCATCTTAGCATCTACAGGACTCCGCTTTAAAACGCCTTTTTCCTCATCCATTTCTACCTTTGATGTTCCTGGAACTTGTTTAATGCAAACAATTAGCTTCATAATAATTTCCTTTCAAACTAAACTTAGTTAATAAGTTTAGTTTATTTATTCCATAGCTATGTGTCAATATACCTATAACTATATTCTATTCTAAATCATCAGATATGGAACATATTTTTAAAATATTAATATTATAAATAGAGATCCTAATCTTTTTGCTTTTTTGTTGAATTATGATTATAATAATTACAGTTCAACAATATTATATAGAGGTAAAAAAATGTTTATTGGTCGTGAGAATGAATTAAGAACCCTTGAAAATCTTTATAAAAAGGGCTCATATCAAATGATAGTCATTTATGGAAGAAGGAGAATCGGTAAAACGACTCTTATTTCAAAATTTATAGAAAATAAACCTGCTGTATTTTTTCAAGCTATAGAAGCTAATGATAAGCTGAATATAGAATTATTTTCAAAAAAAATATTTGAATTCTTTAATATTCCGCCTTCTTTGCCTTATTTTAAAAATTGGTACGATGCTTTTGACTACCTTTCCGAAAAAGCAGTAAATGAAAGGTTTATCATCGCTTTAGACGAATTTCCCTATGCAGCACAAGAGGATAAAAGTTTAAAATCCATACTTCAAAACATCATCGATACAAAATTAAAGGATACAAATGTTTTTATAATACTTTGCGGTAGCCAAATAAGCTTTATGGAAAATGAAGTTTTAGGATACAAAAGTCCATTATTTGGAAGAAGAACTTCTCAGATGAAGATGGAAGGCTTTAATTATTTAGAAGCATCT
>WQUF01000008.1 GCA_009785875.1 Oscillospiraceae bacterium
ATATATTGTGATGTCAGAGGCAAAATTTGTAATTTTTTAAATAAATTTCTACACAAAACTCTATTCCCACATCCTTCCATAATTCTAATTGCCTTTTTTTGTATTCTAAAAATTATGGAGCTATGTGATGAATTTCCCCAAAATATAATTCCATAGCTCATAGCGGAGTGAAAAAAAAAACATAATAAATCACTTTTAATGATGAGGCAGACGTTTGTTTTGGCATTTATAATTATATAACAGGCCTTACTTAATTTTTTCGTAAGTAAATCAATATGATTATTCCAAGACAAAGTATTATTATTGTCACCCCCAGCAATTTTGTGTAGCAGCTGTTGGTGATAAAATTGTTGTTAAAGCCTATTTTTAAGTTAACTGACATTTCTCTTAGCTGTAAAGTGTACATAATTTGTTTTATTGAAGTTTAAAGATAATTGTTTTGCCCTCAGCCATTTATTTAAAGTTGTAAAAACTATGCAGATGTTTTTGTTAAGAACTATTAGATTAGAGTGAGCAAATAAGATACTAGTATCATCAGCAAACATTATAGGTGCTGAAGTTTTATTTATAATCTTGGGTAAGTCATTTATATATAAAAGAAAAAGGAGAGGTCCCAGAATAGAACCTTGTGGGACTCCATGTCTTACTTTGGCCCAATTTGAAACTTCATTACTGTTCTCGCTGTCATTATATATTGTTGTTCTACAATATCTGTTATCCAGATAAGATTGATGCAGTTGAAGATCCTTGTCACTAATTCCATAAAATTTCAATTTAGATTATAGAATATCATGATTAACACTATCAAATGCTTTCTCTAAATCACAAAATATCCCTCCTACTACCAGTTTATTGTTCATAGCATTTAAAATCTCAGTTCTTAGTTTATAAGTTACATTATCAGTCCTCAACCCTAATCTGAAACCATATTGTTCAGTGCTTAATATGTTATAATTGGTGAGGTGTTTTAAGATCCTTCTCTGCATTACCGTTTCAAATTTTTTTTGAAAATGATGTTAAGGTCTATAGTTAGACACTTCACACCTATCATCAATTTTATGTAGTGATTTTATTATTGCATATTTTAATATATCAGGGAATACACCCCAAAAGAGTATTTTATTATATATGCAATTTATTGGAGAACTTATGAAAGGGCAGCTTATTTTAGGATCTTTGTAGATATCTCATCGTACCTGTATGAGTTTTTTGTTTTGAGGGATTTTATAATTCATTCAGTTTCTTTTTTTTCGTGCATTTATATTCCATACATGGGTAAGGTTTAGTAAAAGCTTGTTCCATGAAATGGGTGTGACTATCCATACTATCATTATCATCATTAATAAGATTATTTTTACTTTGTCTTTTAACATTTTCTGCAATAGCAACAAAATACTCATTAAAAGTTTCTGCAATAGTTTGTTGATCAGTGATTTTTTTACCTTCAACTTTTAGAGTATGTATTTCACTTCTTTTTTTATTTCTTCCAGATTCTTTATTTATAATAGCCCATGTGGTTTTAAATTTATAATGGGAGTTTAGGATTAATTTGTCGTGTTCAGTTATTTTTGCCTTTCTTATAACCCTAGACATTATTTTAGAGAAATCTCTAAAATAAGAAGCAAGAGTGACATTATTATTATTTTATAATTCCTTATATAGTTCTCTTTTATGTTTGCAGAAAGTTATTATTCCTGATGTAATCCATGAATTTTGGTTCATCTTACTCTTTGCCTGAATTAAGGGAAAACTAGAATAGTAAATTCTTAGAAAAGTATTTAGAAAAGAGTTAAAAATCTTATTAACACCATTCCCAACAAATACCTGTTCCCATGTTTCATAACTTAATTTCAATTGGAAATCTGCTATGGTATACTTACTGATTTTTCTTCTGATGTAAGTACAACATTCCTTTTCCTTTTTTTTGTCCCTTGTTTAATATTAACAACTGGGCGTCATGATCTGAGAGTCCGTTCATAAGAGGGTATAAGTCATATTTTAGAACAAGTAAAGCAGTTTAATTATTTGGGATGTGAACTGGGCTTAGACAGGGAACTGGATTTTGACAAAAAAATAAACAGATTCCAAAGCATATGCAGCACTATTAGAAAACACTTAAAGAAAACCCGCACAGACACCCAAATGAAATTTTATAAAGTCGTAGCCAGACTGACACTACTGTATGGCAGCGAAACATGGGTAACCACAAAGCAAGATATGGCTGGCCTAGAAGCTGCAGAGATGGACTTTCTAAGAAGTGTTATGGGATACACAAGACTAGACAAAATACGAAGCAAAGTCATAAGAAAATAACTAAAGATCTCTGGAATTCATTCATTCCTTCATTTTCTTTATTTTCCATCGATCTTATATACAAGATATGGAGAACGTCATGTTCATAATACTAATAGTTACAGAACATATATTTAAAAGAAAATAAAAAATAAAACATAATACTTACAGCAATATCAAGTATAGCGGTAAGTATATTACAAATATGTGTTATTAGTATTAATGGAAAAACAAGTCATTTGGTGACTAGTGTAAAAAAGCAAGACTAACTACTGACAGTAAAATGAGTTTTGTAGGTTCATAATACCCAAATGTAATTGGAATATAAAAATAGGTCAAAAACAAATCAGAACAAAAGAGCCCTTTGTCCAAATGATCCCCATGTCGGATTCCCTTGTTCGAAATATTCCTTAATTGAGTAAAAGGGGTGCTAATGGAAAAAATTTTTCAAAGCATTCTTAAATTTCACAGGATTGTGTTCTAAAGTTTTAATGGTATGGGGCAAATGATTAAACACTTTAATACCGTTTACA
>WQUF01000009.1 GCA_009785875.1 Oscillospiraceae bacterium
AAATGCTGTATTACATGGAGAAAATATGCGCCAGTGAAAATTATACCCTTTTAATCTTGCTGTTAACTGATTTTGTGGTAGGGGGATCCTATATACTTGCTGTTGGTACTGAAATGCACTTATTGAATAAAGCATTCAATAGAGAATTTAAAGACGAATTGATATTTATACCTGGAATAATTTCAAGGAAAAAACAAGTTATACCTCCACTCACTGCAGCAATTGCAGCTTCTAGAGAATAATTTTAAAATAAAAATAAAGGAGACACATGTATATGAAAGTTAGATCGAGGTTTGCACCAAGCCCTACAGGTTTTATGCACATCGGAAATTTAAGAACAGCTCTTTATGCATATTTAATTGCAAAACACGAAAATGGAAAGTTCCTCTTAAGGATAGAAGATACTGACAAGGAAAGATTTGTAGAGGGTTCTTTAGAAGTTATTTTAAACACTTTAAAGGAGACCGGACTTTTTTATGACGAAGGTCCGGATATAGGCGGTGAATACGGTCCATATATTCAATCCGAAAGAAAGACTATCTATATGGAGTATGCAAAAAAACTAATAGAAAAAAACGAAGCTTACTACTGTTTTTGCTCAAAAGAAAGACTTGACATGTTAAAGAGCAATTCAGAAGCAGTTAAAAGACCATATAAATATGATAAAAAATGTTTATATTTAACAAAAGAAGAAATCGAAGAAAATTTAAAAAATAATGTTCCATTCGTCATCAGGCAAAATAATCCTATAAATGGTACAACTGTTTTTGACGATATCATATACGGTAAGATATCAGTTGATAATAGCGAATTAGATGATATGATCCTCATCAAATCAGATGGTTATCCAACTTATAATTTTGCAAATGTTGTAGACGATCATTTAATGGAGATAACACATGTGGTAAGAGGGCAGGAGTATCTCTCATCGGCACCAAAATATAATAGACTATATGAAGCCTTTGGATGGGAAATTCCAATTTATATTCACTGTCCACTTATCATGAAAGATGCTCAAAATAAACTTTCTAAAAGGTTTGGTGATGCATCTTATGAAGATTTTAAAAACAAAGGTTATTTAAAAGAAACCATCCTCAATTATATTGCACTCCTTGGGTGGAGCCCTGGAACCAATGAAGAGATATTTTCCCTAGATGATTTAATTAAAATATTCGATTATAGAAATATAAACAAAGCACCTGCGATATTCGACGAGAAAAAAATCAAATGGCTAAATGGAGAATATCTAAAAAAACTTTCTTTAGAAGAGTTTAACGATTTAGCAATGCCTTTTTATAAAAAAACTTTAAAAAAAGAATACGACTTTTTAAAGCTTTCATCGCTTTTGCAGCTTAGATGTGAATTATTTTCAGATATGCAAGAGCAAATTGATTTTTTAGATGAACTTCCAGATTATGAAAGCGATCTTTATATTCATAAAAAGATGAAGACCACAAAAGAAAATTCCTTATCATCATTAGAAGCGATTTTAGACTCTCTAAGGAGTTTAAATTGTTGGACTGAAGATACTATTCATGAAGGGTTAAACGCATTAATACAGAGGCTTAACGTGAAAAATAGCATAATACTTTGGCCACTTCGATGCGCACTTTCAGGTAAACAGTTTACCCCTGGAGGAGCAGTGGATATAGCAGTACTTTTAGGTAAAGACGAAAGCATAAAGCGCATTGAAAAAGGAATAGATAAATTAAGGTAAATTAAATATTGTCCAAATGCAATTGGAATTATTTTTAATTTAATTATATAATATTTAATAATATTGTATTTTTTTGTAAAAACATCTTGCTTTTTTTTAAATATTATAATATAATTAACCTAACGAAAAAAATCAAGAGAAAAATTGCAGGAGGAATAATATATGAATAAAAAATTTATAGCTGGGTTAATTGCATTTTCACTTTTGTTTTCTATAAGTGTTAAATCAGCTACTTCAGTTTTTGCAAGCGAAATAGACACAACTACTACTTCAACAGACGTAGTTGAAATAGAACCAGTAACTACTTCAGTGGACGAAGTTACTAATGATACAACAGAAAAGGTAGTACATGACCCTGTTGTTAATACGGGTTACGCTTTACCAACTTCTACATCAGCTAGTATTATAATAAATTCATTTCGCTATTTTGACAGTCATGACAGTGTTGGAATAATGTATAGTACAGATTCAAATGTTTTGGATAATGTAATTACAAAGGAAGTTAACAGCTATTTTGGTTATTTTTCAGGTATTTTGAAGGATTTAGAGCCAAGCACAACTTATTACTACCGTGCTTATGTAAATACTTCCGATGGGCAAGTTTTAGGAGAAATTAAGTCATTTACGACTTTAAAGCCATCAAATGTTACAACTGGTGATGCAGTATCAGTAACGTCAACTTCTGCTACTATTCAAGATAATTCTTATAAAAATATAATAATACCACTAAAATCAGGAATCGGATACAGCACCAAATCAACTGATTCAGCTGAAAATAAAATATCAGGTTATAAACCATCAAAATTCTCTATTAAATTAACTAAGCTGCAACCAAATACAACTTATTATTATTACACTTATGTTTACAATATCTATGGTAATTGTTTCAAAGGAGAAATAAAGAGCTTTACTACTTTACCATAATCATGAAGCCCTGATCTTAGAAATAAGATTAGGGTATTTTTCTTTTATACTAGTTTACGACAAAAATTTCTGATAAAATATAAATTAAGATTATATTCTTCGTGTTTAATAAATAAACTTTTGTTTTGAGGGGTATGTTTTTATGCAAAACTTAAGATATATAAAAATATG
>WQUF01000010.1 GCA_009785875.1 Oscillospiraceae bacterium
AAGAAGGCGGTGGATGTACGTTAAATCACGCTGTTCATCATATCGATATGCTTGGCTGGATGATGGGCATGCCTTCAAAAGTAACGGCGATGATGAGCAATGCTTCACACGATAATGCTGAAGTGGAAGATATCTCTGTAGCTGTTATGCAATATGACAAGGGAACCCTTGCACAGATTACAAGTTCTGTCATACACCATGGTGAAGAGCAGCAAATTATTTTTCAAGGTGAAAAAGCCAGGATATCTGCGCCATGGAGGGTATACGCTTCGGAATCGAAATCTAATGGCTTTCCTGTTGAGAATAAAAATTTGGAAAAAGAATTAAATGATTATTATTCGAGTCTACCAAAATTAAAGCATGTAGCTCACGAGGGACAGATAGACGATGTTCTCACTGCAATCGAATCTGGTAAAAATCCACTTATAATTGGTGAAAGCGGACGAATGACTATAGAGCTTATCACTGCTATTTACAAGGCAAGTACAGAGGAACGAGCTATTGCGCTTCCAATCAAAAAGGATGATCCTTTTTATACAGTTCAAGGAATAATGAAGAATGTGACCCATTTTTATAAAAAGTTAGCTTCTGTAAAAAATCTTGAGGGAAGTATAACACTTGGTAATGATTACAGCGTATATAATTACGATAGGAGGAACAATCAATGATGTCTTTAGGAATGAACTTTGCACCAAAGGGAAAACCCAATCCAGTTGTAAAGAAAGGTGAATTCAAATTTGCAGCGTTGGCACTGGACCATGGTCATATCTATGGAATGTGCAATGGTCTTATAGAAGCTGGAGCCGAACTTAAAAGCGTATATGACCCTGATCCTTTAAAAGTGAAGGAATTTATTGAGAAATTTCCAGGTACTATTCCTGCGAAAAGCGAAGATGAGATCCTTAGTGATCCTGAAATAAAGCTTGTGGCTTCTGCTGCTATAACCAGTGAGCGTTGTACCCTTGGTCTTAAAGTTTTAGCTGCCGGGAAGGATTATTTCACAGATAAGGCTCCTCTTACAACCCTTGAGCAGCTTGCATTAGCTAAAAAAAAGGTAAAAGAAACCGGGCGCAAATACATGGTATATTACAGTGAAAGGATTCACGTGGAAAGTGCCGTCTTTGCAGGGCAACTCATTCAAGAGGGAGCTATAGGTAAAGTAATACAGGTCATGGGAATGGGACCACATAGGCTTAGCGCATCTATGAGACCGGACTGGTTTTTCAAGAAAGAAAAATACGGTGGAATTCTCTGCGACATCGGCAGCCATCAAATTGAGCAATTCCTCTTCTATGCAGGTGTTAAGGATGCTAAAATCTGTTACAGCCAGATTGGTAACTTTAATCACCCGGAATATCCTGAACTTGAGGATTTCGGGGATGCAATGCTAATTGGTGACAATGGTTCTACTCATTACTTTCGCGTGGATTGGTTTACTCCGGACGGACTTCAGACTTGGGGTGATGGACGTTCGTTTATCCTGGGAACCGAAGGCTTTATCGAACAGCGTAAATATATGAATATCGGTACAAACGATGGTGATGGGCATGTTTTCCTCGCAAATAAAAGTGAAGAAACTCATTTTAATGTGAGTGGAAAGGTCGGTTATCCATTTTTTGGTCAGCTTATCCTGGATTGCTTGAATCGCACTGAAAATGCTATGACTCAAGAACACGCCTTCAAGGCAGCTGAACTTTGCGTTTTAGCCGAAATGCAGGCTGTGAGAATTTCAGGAAAATAAAAGAGGTTAATTATGATTGAAAAACTTTTATCAATAAGCGAACCGTGGCTAAAGTATGCGATCAGGATAAATATTCTCAATGAAGACAAAGGAAGTTTAGTTGAATTAAGAGATGAAGCACTGAAAGATAAAAAAATCCAAGGATATTTGAACGATATTACCAATTTCCACAATATTTTAGTAAGTAATCATAAAAATCCAGAACTGCCTATACATAAACTCTTGTTCTTGCTTGATATTGGCTTTGATATGAGCATACCTGAAATCAAAAATGCTGTGAATCAGATTATGAACCATAAAGACAACTTTGGAGTATATCAGTCCAAGACTAACATACCTAAGCATTTCGGTGGAAAAGGTGAAGATGTATTTGGCTGGTGCTTGTGCGACGCTCCTCTTTTGCTATTGGCACTTCTTAAAGCAAGGATTGACTACAAAGAGCATATCAAGAAGGGTGTTGATTACTTAATAACTTTGTTTAAAGAGCAAGGTTTCCCCTGCACTGTATCTGAAGAGCATGGAAAATTTAGAGGTCCTGGACGGAAAGACGACTGCTGTCCTTATGCTACACTTATTATGTTAAACCTACTTGCAGAGATTGATGAGTACCATAATAGTGATATCGTCAAGCATGGGATAGATGTTATTCTTTCCTTATGGGAAAACAGTCTTGAAAAGCATCCATATATGTTTTACATGGGTACAGATTTTAGGAAATTAAAGGCTCCTGCTATTTTTTATGATATAGTTAGTGTTGCTGATTGCTTAAGCAAATTCCAGGATGCAAAAACCGATTCGAGGTTTTGTGAAATCATTGAGATAATTAAAGGAAAACAAGATGCTAACGGTTTGTTTATTCCAGAATCGGTTTATCAAAAATGTAAGGGTTGGGATTTTGGGCAAAAGAAGACGGTATCACCTTATTTATCTTTTTTGTGCATTAGAATATTAAACAGGATAGCTGATTAATTGGCGTGATTCAAATCAGTTGACACCCTTTAAGTTTATGATATCACTCAAAGTGTTGATTTCATCAGATTTTGTGAATATAATAAAACAAAATGTGTCAAC
>WQUF01000011.1 GCA_009785875.1 Oscillospiraceae bacterium
GAATCCTATTATGATGACTTTTAATGTTAATGACGGTAAATATACTGTAAAATACAGAGGAGATGAATTAGATAATGCTGATTTTAATAAAATCTTTAAGGATGAAATAGATAATCTCAATAAAAATTATGATTATTGTATCTTGGAGACTTGCGCAAATGAATATGAATTTGGTTGGTATGAAATAGATCTATTAAATATAATGTGTGCTAAAGAATTGAATGTGCTTAAATTAGAGGTAAGCGAGTTTCCTTTTGGTAAAAGGGGTACACATTTTATTTTTTCTATTAGCGATAATTGCTCGTCTCTTGATTTTGATTTTGGTTTTGATTTTCACGAGAGCTTTTTAGATGCTTCAAAGTTTGTGTCTAAAAACCCAAATTTACCAATCGATGTTGCAGTGCTGGCTACACCGTATATGTCTTCATTAATAGACATAGCACCTCTTTCAATTGAAAATGATGTTAGCATTAGAGTCATCAGGGATAAAAGGGAATTTTCTGATCCTGACCTATTGATAATCCCTGGCTCTACAAATACATGCAAAGATATGGTTTATGTAAGAAAATTTGGACTTGATAATATCGTGAGAGAATATTCAAAGCATGGTCTTATCGTCGGAATATGCGGCGGATATCAGTTGTTAGGGAAAAAGCTTATAGACCCTGATCACGTCGAGAGCGATGTAGGTGAACAAGAAGCTATTGGACTTTTAAATGTAGATACAATTTTTGAAAAGAATGCTGTTTTTAATAGAGCAAGCGGAAAGACCATACCTCTTGGCTTTGAAATAGATGGATGTGAGAATCATTTTGGAGTAAGCTATAATAAAGAAAAGTATAAAGATTTCGTCCATATAAGTATAGAAAATGAAAAAGAAATCTCTAAAGATGAAGGAGCTTACAATGATTCATTTAACGTGTTTGGCACATACCTGCACAGATGTTTTGAAACGCCTTATTTTAGAGAATATATTTTAAATAGGATTAGAGAGAAAAAATCTCTAAAGAAAAATACTTCAAAGCACTACGACGAATATTTAAAAGAGCAGATTGAAAAATTATCAAATGAATTTGATAAAAATATAGAAAGGACAATTCTATGGGAAAAACTTTAGTTTTAGCTGAAAAACCATCTGTGGCTAGGGATATCGCAAAGGTTTTAAATTGCAATAGATCACAAAATGGTTTTATCGAAGGGGATAAATATATAATCACTTGGGCATTGGGGCATTTAGTAACCCTTGCAGATCCTGAAATCTATGATGATAAGTACAAAACTTGGGATTTAAGCTATTTGCCTATGTTGCCAAATTATTTAAAGCTCGTTGTAATAAAAGATAGCAGCAAACAATTTAAATGCGTTAAAGATCAACTATATAGAAATGATGTGAGCGATATTGTAATAGCTACCGATGCTGGCAGAGAAGGGGAATTGGTAGCTAGATGGATAATAGAAAAAGCAAATATTAAAAAGCCAATTAAAAGGTTGTGGATATCTTCTCAGACTGATAAAGCAATAAAAGAAGGTTTTAATTCGCTTAAACCAGGATCGATGTATGATAATCTATATAAAGCTGCTAAATCTAGAGCTGAAGCAGATTGGATTGTAGGTTTAAACGTGACTAGAGCTTTAACTTGTAAATTCAACGCTCAATTATCTGCAGGCAGAGTTCAGTCTCCTACTCTTTCCATGATAGTGGACCGAGAGAACGAAAGGATAAATTTTAAACCGAGGGATTATTTCAATATTCATGCAAAATCAAATGGATTTACTCTGCATTATCATGACAAAGACAACAATACGCAAATCTTTGATGAAGATGAAGTAAAAAGGATCATCGAAAAAACAAAAGGTCATCCATGCAAAGTTATTGATGTGACTGAAAACTTAAAAAAGCAAAACCCTCCATCGCTGTACGATTTGACTGAACTGCAAAGAGATGGCAACAGGATTTTTGGGTACTCTGCAAAGCAAACTTTATCCATAATGCAGAGGCTTTACGAGAATTATAAAATCCTCACTTATCCCAGGACTGATTCAAAATATATATCATCTGATATTGTGCCAACTATTCCAGAAAGATTAAGAGCGATATCCACACCACATTATAAACAATTTGTGGATAAAATATTGCAAAAGCCAATAAAAGCAGATAAGAGCTTTGTTGACGATTCAAAAGTCTCTGATCACCATGCTATCATACCTACAGAGCAGAAGGCTAATATATCGCTATTATCAGATGATGAAAGGAACATCTTTGATTTAGTTGTAAAAAGGTTTTTATCAAATTTATTTCCCCAATATGAGTATATTCAGAAAATTGTAAAAACTGATATAAATGGGGAAACATTTACGGCTAAAGGCAATACTATAAAAGTAAAAGGATGGAAAGAGATTTACGAAAAAGCACAAAATTTTAATGATGAAGATGAAAAGGATTCTGAAACCCTTCCTGACATTAAGAAAGGCGATGTGCTTCCAATAAAGAGCATCGAATATATTAAATTAAAGACTAAACCTCCTGAAAGATTTACCGAAGCAAGCCTTTTATCGGCAATGGAAAATCCTCAAAAATATGTGAATATGGAGAAAAATTACGCAAAAACTTTAGGGGAAACAGGTGGCATTGGCACAGTTGCTACTAGAGCTGATATCATCGAAAAATTGTTTAGCTCTTTCTACATTGAAAAAAATAATAAAGAGATCCTTCCAACTTCAAAGGGAAAACAACTTTTAAATTTAGTTCCTAAAGATTTAAAATCTCCATTATTGACTGCTGAATGGGAGATGGACCTTGAATC
>WQUF01000012.1 GCA_009785875.1 Oscillospiraceae bacterium
GTTATATCTTTTTTGTTGATGCACTCTAAAATGGGTATACCAGCAGTCCCTTGAGGCTCTCCATCATCAGAATATCTCTTTATAAACTTCTTCTCTCCTAAAGCAAAGGCCCAGCAATTATGATTTGCTTCTCTATGCTTTTTTCTTGTAGATTCAATGAAATCCTTTGCTTCATCTTCAGTATATACCCTCTTTATTTGACCTATAAAGACAGATCTCTTCTCTTCAATTTTCTCTGAAGCTTCAAGCATACACGTCCTATACATTTATCGCCTCTAGACTTCTAAAATGTACTCTTTAAATTTATTCTTAAGCCTATTATCCACAAGGGCACTTAAAAGAACTCCATCTTCTTTAAAATCTTCAGATAAAACCTTTCCATTTTCATGTATATAGGCATTTATATCAGATCTGCTATAAGGTATTTTAAATTCGAGCCTCATCAAAGATTCAGGTAATTCTTCTTGAATCATAGCTATCAATTTATCAAAATTATAAGAGTTTAGAGCTGAAATTTCTAATACTTTTTTATTTGATAATTTACCCTTTAAATACTCTATCCTATTTTCATCTACAATATCAAGCTTATTTAGCAATATTATTTGCTTTTTATCAGTGCATTTTAATTCCTCTAATACTTTATCCACAGCTTCTATTTGATTCAGTGCATATTCAGAACTTGAATCCACAACATGAAGTAGCAAACTTGCATTCACAACCTCTTCCAACGTGGATTTAAACGCTTCTATTAATTCATGAGGGAGCTTTTGTATGAACCCCACGGTGTCTATAAACAAAGCTTCTCGAGAATCCTCTAATACTATCATCCTCGATGTTGTATCTAAAGTCGCAAATAACATATCAGCTACATAAACACCATCGCTGATCCTTTGATCCCTTGGGGCATAGTGCTCGCAAAAATTATTCCTCAATGTAGATTTTCCAGCATTTGTATAACCAACTAAAGCAACAACAGGAAGCGCGCTCCTTGAGCTTCTTTGAACTTCTCTATTCTTAGACACCTTTTCAAGATGCTCTTTAAGCTCTGCTATCCTATTCCTTATATGCCTTCTGTCTGTTTCAAGTTTTGTCTCCCCAGGTCCTCTTGTTCCAATTCCACCTCCAAGCCTTGAAAGCACAGTTCCGAAACCTATGAGCCTTGAATATCTGTAATTTAATTGTGCAAGTTCAACTTGTATTTTGCTCTCTCTGGATTTTGCTCTTTTTGCAAAAATTTCCAGTATCAAAACAGTCCTGTCTATTACCTTTACTCCTAATACCTCTTCGATATTTCTAGCTTGAGATCCGGATAATTCATCGTCGAATATTACAACATTTGCTTTAGTAGCTTGACATATAAGTGATAATTCCTCCAGCTTCCCACTTCCTATAAATGTTGCAGCTTCTGCTTTGTGATTTTTTTGTAAAAATCTCTGCAAAACGTCTACATTACAAGCATAAGCAAGCTCTGTCAGTTCATCCAATGCTTCCATATCATCTATACCTACAAGAACTGCTCTTTCTTTTTCCTCATCGATATCATCCACTTCTTTAATAAGCTTCTCTATTTCATAGACTCTCTCTAAAAAGTTAAAATTTAAAGCTTCTTTTAAATTTAAATTCAAAGAAGTCTTAGGGATCATCATGTAGTTATAAACATCGCAAAATCCTACGCTTATTCCATTGAGCTTTCCCTCTAACACTCCAATTGAGACCATGCAGTCTAATTTTAATTTTATTAGTGCAGCAAGGTCTATAGCAGAAAGCCTTGAATTTCCATTAGGATGGGTATGAATTATCCTAACTCCTGAAAGTCTCTTTTGCTTTATGCTTATTTGAGGCATCTTCACAGTTGATGAATCTCCAATAGAAATGTCCTTGATTTCTCCTCTCCTATCTATTGCCACGCTTATTTCCCTGTCGATATAGTTTGTGCAAAAGCAAAGAATATCGATGATCTTTTCAGAGAGCAGTTGTTCTTTAAATACTCTCTCCTCAAAAAGTTCTTCTAATTTTTCTAATATAGAATTCTTAATTCCATCTATATTTCCGTTAATCATGTATTTCACCTGCCTTTAGTTTATTTATATCATTTATTTTTTCTATTGTAAATGTTAATTATCCTTTATCTTTTCAGTATATTCATTTATATCTACATTTGTTAATATAAAAAATAAATTTTTTAATAAATATTTTTCAATATTAGGTATCAATTCAAGTTTTTATTTATATTATATAGTGTAGGTGTTTATCAACCTACTTTAAAAACACATCCTTATTATTTTAAGATTCTACCAATGAATTGGATTTAAGGTTTTAGCTATCATACTAAGTCTCCTTTTGATTTTAAAGTGAAAAAACTTCCATTCCGTCACTTTGGGAGTTTTTTCAATCTACATATTTGCTGATGTATACTTCTTTATGGAATATTAATAATATAGTATGCGATTCTATTTTAAAAATTATTTTTAAAATTATGATACAAATAAAAATGCCTGTGTTATATTAGTAAGAGATATTAATTAAAGGAGTATATTATATGAAACAAGACAAAAAAATTTTGATTATAGGTTTTGTTGCTTTACTATTATTTACAAATATTTTTTCATTCCTATTTGGTGGAATATTCTCAAGAAATATATTCGGATCTGCTTCTACTTCATCTAATGCTAATGATCAATATAGCAAATTGAACCAAGTTAGAAGCGACCTTGAAAAAATGTATGATGGAAATGTAGATGATTCGAGCTTGATGGAAGGTGCTGTAAAAGGTATGGCAGATTCCTTAGGAGATCCATATACTGTTTATATGAACGCTCAGGAATATTCTGATTTTAATTCTCAATCTTCAGGACAATTTAGCGGTATTGGAGTTCAAATACTTGCTAATCATGATATAAATAAAATAGTAGTGGCTGCTGTTTTTAAGAATTCTCCTGCTGAAGGTGCTGGAGTTAAGGTGAATGACTATATAGTTAAAGTAGGGGACGTTGATGTGGATGCAACAAGTTCAGATAAAGCTGTTTCCCTTATGAGAGGTCCTGAAGGAACAAATGTCACAGTAACTATCTACAGAGAAGGTACTGGTAACATAACATTAACTATGAAAAGGGCTATTGTAACTGTAAATACTGTCACTTCTGAAATGATCAGCGATAAAGTGGGATATATTACCGTTTCCATGTTCGATGCAAATACTTCTGCTAACTTTAAAAATGCTTTAAATGATTTAAAAGGTAAAGGTATGACAGGTCTTATCTTAGACTTGAGAGACAATCCAGGTGGTCTTGTAGATCAATGCGTTGCTATGGCATCAAACTTCATAAAGAGAGGCGATGTAGTTGTCAGCACTAAAGGTAAAGCTTCACCTGAAGAAAAATTAACTTCTGCTGGAGGGAATTTTATTGGACTTCCGATGGTAATACTGATGAATGGAAACTCAGCTTCAGCTTCTGAAATCTTCATTGGAGCTATGATCGATTATAAATTAGCTACTACAGTTGGAACAAAGTCTTTTGGTAAGGGAATTGTGCAGACTACTCACTCTTATCCAGATGGAACAGCATTAAAGGTTACAATCTGCAAATACTATACTCCATCTGGCAACAACATTCAGGGTATAGGATTCCAGCCTGATATCAATGTTGAATACCCTGCTGATTTATTGCAACAAACCTATAATAGAGATACAGATCCTCAATTCCAAAAAGCTTTAGAGACTATAAATAGCAAAATATAAAATGGAGCTGTTGCATAATGAATAAACATGCTGACGCATGTTTTATTCATTATGCACAATTAAGCTGTAATTCCAACTTATTTTCTACCACATAGATATTTAGTTGATCTAAAGTTATATTTTATAAAGTCCAAAATGGCTATTTATACGCCACAGCGTATAAATAGCCATTTTGCGCCAGTCCCTTTATTCAACACTGGTACGGGCCTATATTTAACTTCTTTTAAAAGATAGCTCTTGTTCGGAAAGCTGCAAAAATACAATAATTGGGTACAAAGAAAAGAAGCATATATTAGCACTGACACTGGTATTGTCCATTGCCTTAGGCTTGACATATCTCTACTTTACTTTATATTCGTTTTTAAGTCAATATCTTTATAATTATTATCCTAAAAAATCCTTTAAAACTTTTATAGTTTTATCAACATGTTCTTTTCTTATAAAATAATGAGTGACAAATCTGAATATATTAAGATCTGGTCCACTTATTTTAATACCCTCTTTAAGCATGAATTCTCGAAGTTTTTTTATATCCTTTTTAGTATCAATCTTTAAGAAAACCATATTGATCTCCACATCATCCATATTGAGCAGAACCCCTGGAATCTTTAATAATTCTTTAGCTAAATATTTTGCCATTTCATGGTCCTCATGAAGCCTTTTGGTCATATTTTTTAATGCATAAAGTCCAGGAGCAGCCATATATCCAGCTTGCCTCATGCCGCCTCCCATGATCTTTCTATTCTTTCTAGCTCTCTCAATAAAATCCGCATCAGAACAAACCACTGAGCCAATAGGAGCACAAAGCCCTTTAGATAAGCAAAATGACACAGAATCACAATACTTTGTTATTTCCTTTGCATCTACGTTTAAACTTGTGGCAGCATTGAATAGCCTTGCACCATCCAAATGGACCTTTATATTATACTTTTTAGCGCCTTGATATATTTTCTCCATAATTGAAATCGGTATAACTTTCCCTAAAGAATGAGCATTTTCTAAACAGATGAGAGCAGTTTCAGGATAATGTATATCCTTTTCTGTGCGAATTTTGCTCAAAACCTTTTCTGGATCTAAAATACCATTTTCACTTTCTACAGTTCTAAATTGAACTCCTGATATGACAGCTCCTGCTGAAGCTTCATGTTGTATTATATGACAGCTATCATCTAAAATTACCTCATTGCCTCTTTTTGTATGAGTTAAAATAGAAACTTGATTGCCAAAAGTTCCGCTTGTTACAAAAAGCCCAGCTTCTTTGCCAACTAAGTTTGCAGCATATTTTTCAAGTTCATTTACAGAATCATCCTCGCCATAAACGTCATCTCCAACTTTTGCATGGATCATGGCATCGATCATCTCTTTAGTTTGCATGGTTACAGTATCGCTTCTTAAATCGATAAAATCCATTGTCTGCACCTACTTTCTTATCTTTTTAGTGAAATAGCCCTTTGGTACCAATCCCTTTTTTATACCATTGGTTACAATTAAATATAGAGCTGCTGTATCAAATCTTGCATCGTGATAATTATTAGTGCCGCCAAATAACTTCATGGCGCAATTATTGACGCTTTCATCTGATATATTTAAAAAATTAATCACTTCAGAAAGCCTTGGAAATTTATATGTACCATTATTTGGTTTGTATATTTTACAGATGTTTTTATAATAATTCATAGTACAAAATGTGCTTTTAGGTTTAAAATCTATCCCTAAAGAACTAAATTCCGAAGTTAAAAAATTTATGTCAAAGCTGACATTGTGACCGATGAGTACATCAGCATTTAAAAAATCATCCATAAACTCATTGATTAAATCTTCTATGTATTTACCCTGGCTAAGCTCATATAATTTTAAAAGTGAAAAACCATGCACTTTTTCAGCTTCAGGGCTCATTTCGTCTACAGCAAAAAAATAGTTCTTGCCAATAGTAGTTTGAGGTTTTGTATCGGTGTCTACTACGATATAGCTAAGTTGACAAATATTTCCAGGAATCTTGTCTGTAGTTTCTGTATCAAAAAATAATAGCTTCATGTTACCCCCCAATGATTATTACTATACTTATTTTACTATAATTTTCGAAAATCTTCTACCCCCTGAAAACCATTAATTAGTTATTGAACTCTATATTGAGTTTAAAATTCATCGACGATGCGCGATTCATTTATGTTTAATGTTTCGAAGCCATCACTTTGACGGTATTGGGTTGGTGTCATACCAATTTTTGCTGAAAACTGCTTTATAAAATATGTTTCATATTTAAAACCTGTAGCTTCTGCAATGCTGCTTATACTCAATTTTGAATGGGTTAGTAACTCACAGGCAATATTTAATCGATAATGCAACAGATAGTTTATCGGTGATCGTCGGGTATGCGCTTTAAATTTACGGGTAAGCGTCGTGCGGTTTATATATACCAATTTGCATAAGGAGTCAAGCGATATTTCATTGGAATAATTTGCATGTATGTATTCCAAAACAATATCAATTATAGATTCGTCGGATAAAGCATCAGAATCATTTTGGTTTATATAGACATCCTCCAATGAAAAAAGGATTTGCATGAGATAACGTCTGACACGGTGCTGCCAGTATCGACTGCCTCTTATTTCATTTTCTTTGTAGGCTAAATCAAACCATTCGAAAATACGCAAGTTTATCTGAGGTAAAGCTTTTATTATGCCATTATAAGATTCGTTCCTCATAATAAAAGGGCGTAAAAGGCTGCAGTCATGTTCATCGGCAATTTCGCTAAAATCATTATTGGTTAAGTTCTCTAAGCTCAGGCTTTTATTTACGAAAGCTGGATGAAAGCTGAATGATTTCATCACAAGTTGATTGCCGTCTAATAGTAGTATCTTATCATGGCAAGAATATACTAAAATACACGGCGATTCAATCCCATAAATTTTATCGTTTATTTTTAGCGTGGTTTTACCATTTGCTATAAGCGTAAAAGTTAATCTATCAGACTTTAATAATGGCGTGAATTCTTCCTTCATATTAAACTCGAATAAAATAGTCTTCATATAGTTCCACTTTTGCCTCCTGTTGCAGATAGTATAATTTTTATTGATATTAATTCATTGTTAATAGCAGTGTGTATCAAATATAATTGAAAATGTAAATAAAACAAAAATTGGAGGTATTAGAGATGGCAGTAAAAGTAGCAATTAATGGCTTTGGACGAATAGGGAGGCTTGCTTTCAGACAAATGTTTGGCACGCCAGATTTTGAAATTGTAGCTATCAATGACTTGACAAGTCCTAAAATGCTGGCCTATCTATTAAAGTATGACACAGCACAGAAACAGTACGGTAAAAATATAACGCATACAAAAGACTCGCTTGTAGTCGACGGAATAGAAATCACAGTTTATTCAGATAAAGATCCTAAAAACTTACCATGGAAACGGCTGAATGTAGATGTAGTTTTGGAGTGTACAGGTTTTTTCACATCAAAAAAAGCTTCTATGGCTCATATTGAAGCAGGTGCGAGAAAAGTCGTTATCTCCGCTCCTGCAGGCGACGATCTTCCTACTATCGTATTCGGTGTAAATGAAAATATATTACAGCCTTCTGATGTGATTATATCAGCTGCATCCTGTACCACGAATTGTTTAGCACCGATGGCGAATACGCTTAATAATCTGGCTCCTATACAAAAAGGGTTCATGACTACTGTTCATGCTTATACTAATGATCAAAATACATTGGACAGCCCACATCCGAAAGATGATTTAAGAAGGACACGTTCTGCCGCTAACAATATTATTCCGCAGCCGACAGGTGCAGCTAAGGCAATAGGATTAGTTATCCCCGCACTTTCCGGTAGGCTTGACGGTTCAGCACAGCGTGTACCTGTTATAACAGGTTCAATAACCGAATTGGTTGCGTCAGTTAAAGGTAAGGTTACGGTAAATCAAATAAATAACGCAATGAAAGCAGCTGCTTCGGAATCCTTTGGATATACAGACGACGAAATTGTTTCTTCCGATATTATAGGCATCACTTATGGATCTTTGTTTGATTCGACACAGACAAAAGTTACAGATTTAGGCGACAACACACTTGTAAAAATCGCTGCGTGGTATGACAACGAAAATTCTTATGCAAGCCAGATGGTAAGAACGATCAAATATATAAGCGGTGTATAAAATCCTGAAGAACTCCATGTGATTTGCGTGGGGTTCTTTTATATTGCGAAACTTCAAGATTTACTCGTTAATTATTAACTCTAAAATCGATTTTTTAGAAAAAAGGTTCCAAATAAATTAAAAAGCTTTTCTAAAA
>WQUF01000013.1 GCA_009785875.1 Oscillospiraceae bacterium
AATACCAAATTTTTTTACTACTTGAAAATAATATACAAAAGTCCTTTAAAAAGTTATCATTATGATTTATAATAAACAAGGATAATGGATAAACTAAGATGGCACTGAACTCTTATTATAAATGGATTATAAATGGATCATTAAGATAGAACCTTTTTGGTCCATATAAAATATAATATATTAAATGGAGGTATGTATATGATTAATATTGGAATTAATGGCTTTGGAAGGATAGGAAGACTTGCTTTCAGAGCTGCTATTGAGAATCCAAATATTGATATTAAAGGAATTAATGATCCCTTTATCGATTTGGATTACATGGTTTACATGTTAAGATATGATTCAGTTCATGGAAAATTTGAAGGAACCATATCTGTTGATCACGACAAGCATGAATTGCATGTTAACGATGAAGTTATAAAAGTATTTGCAGAAAAAGATGCTTCAAATATCGATTGGGCTTCCTGTGGAGCTGAATATATAGCTGAATGTACTGGTGTTTTCACAACGATTGATAAAGCATCTGCACATTTAAAAGGAGGAGCTAAAAAAGTCATAATCTCAGCTCCATCAGCTGATGCTCCAATGTTTGTTATGGGTGTTAACGAAAATACATATAAACCTGAAATGACTGTAGTTTCAAACGCATCTTGTACAACAAATTGTTTAGCACCACTTGCTAAAGTTATTCACGATAATTTTGGAATGGTTAAAGGTCTTATGACCACAATTCATTCAACTACAGCAACCCAAAAAACTGTGGATGGTCCTTCAAACAAAGACTGGAGAGGCGGAAGAGCTGCCAGCACAAACATCATCCCTTCTTCAACCGGAGCTGCAAAAGCTGTTGGTAAAGTTATTCCGGAATTAAATGGAAAATTAACTGGTATGTCATTTAGAGTTCCAACTATCGACGTTTCTGTGGTTGATTTAACTTGTGTCCTTGAAAAACCAGCTACTTATGATGAAATCAAAGCAGCAGTTAAAAAAGCTTCAGAAGGTGAATTAAAAGGTATTTTAGGATACACTGAAGATGAAGTAGTTTCAACAGATTTTATCCACGATGCAAGAACTTCCATCTTTGATGCTAAAGCAGGTATTTTGCTGGATAAAAATTTTGTTAAGCTCGTTGCCTGGTATGACAATGAATGGGGTTATTCAAATAAATTGATGGATTTAATAGTTCATATTGCTTCAATTGACGGAAAATAAAGGAAACAAATAATTAAAAATTCAATATGGTCTGGTTTTATAGGAAGGTCTATGAGACCAGACTTTTAATATTTTATACGAAAAAAATACTTAATTAATATTTTATGAGGTGAAAAATGAATTACGATAAAAAAACAATCGAAGATATAGATGTTAAAGGGAAAAAAGTTTTAGTCAGATGCGATTTTAATGTTCCCCTTAAAGATGGAAGTATAACAGATGACACTAGAGTAGTTGCAGCTCTTCCTACAATAAAGTATTTGAGCGAACATGGCGGCAAAGTCATACTCTGTTCTCATCTAGGGAAAGCAAAGGGACCTGACCCTAAATTAACCTTAAAGCCTGTGGCAGAAAGGCTTTCTGAGCTTTTAGGAAAAGAAGTTAAATTTGCTGCTGATGATAATGTTGTGGGGGAAAATGCTAAAAATGCAGTAGCCCAAATGAATGACGGAGATATAATATTGCTGGAAAATACTAGATTTAGACGTGAAGAAGAAAAGAATCTGGATTCATTTTCAGAAGAATTAGCATCTATTTGCGATGTCTATGTTAATGATGCCTTTGGATCAGCTCATAGAGCTCATTCGTCTACAGTTGGAGTTACAAAATTTGTTAAACCTTGTGTATGTGGTTTCTTAATTCAGAAAGAATTGAGATTTTTAGGAGATGCTGTGAATAATCCTACTAGACCTTTTGTTGCCATCTTAGGTGGAGCAAAGGTTTCAGATAAAATTAAAGTTATCGATAACCTTTTAACTAAGGTTGATACGCTAATCATCGGCGGTGGAATGGCTTATACATTCTTAAAGGCTCAAGGCTACAGCATTGGGAATTCTCTTTTAGAAGCTGATAAATTGGATTATTCTTTGGAAATGATCGATAAGGCAAAAAAATTAGGAGTTAAATTGCTTCTTCCTGTAGATTTTAGAATAGCTTCAGAATTTAAAGATGTTCTACCACAAGTAACTGAAGATGAAAATATTCCAGATGGATTTATGGGACTTGATATTGGACCAAAAACTGAAAAATTATTCGTTGATGCTATAAATGGTGCAAAGACTATAATTTGGAATGGACCTGTTGGCGTTTTTGAATTTAAAAACTTCGAATTAGGTACATGTGCTATAGCAAAGGCTTTAGCCGATTCAGGTGCCACTACTATTATTGGCGGAGGAGACAGTGCTTCAGCTGTTAATAATTTAGGATTTGGAGATAAGATGACTCATATTTCAACTGGCGGAGGAGCTTCATTAGAATTTTTAGAAGGGACTGTACTTCCAGGAATTGCTGCATTAGATGATAATTAGAGATTTTTTGAAGTGAGGGGTTAATAATGGATAATTTAAGCATGCTTGAAAAATATGCAGATTTGATATTAAAAAAAGGTATCAATCTTCAACCAAACCAAAATGTGATTTTAAAATCAAATACAGATGCTATGGACTTAAATAGGCTAATAGTTAAGAGAGCTTATGAATTAGGAGCCTTTCATGTTTATGTGGATATTGGGGATGATGAAATAAGTAGATTGCATTTATCATTAGCTCCAGAAGAAGCTTTAGAAAAATTCTATACGTATAAGATTGATGGCTTTACTCAGATGTTAAAAGAGGATGCTGCTTTAATTAGCATTGCATGTCCTAACATCGATCTTTTTAAAGATATATCCCCTTTACGATTAGGAAAATCTAATAAAGCTTCAGCAATTGCAGGTAAAGAATTTGGATCTATAATCTCAAATCAGGATGTTTGTTGGACTATCGCTTCTTACGTTACAGATGAATGGGCTAGAAAGGTTTTCCCAGATCTAGAACTATCTTATGCCAAAGAAAAGCTTTGGGAAAAGGTTTATGAGGCTACCAGAGTAAACCTTAAAGATCCAATAAAGGCTTGGGATGAACAATCATCTTCATTGCTTAATAGATGTGCAAAATTAAATGAGCATAATTTTAAATATTTAGAATATACATCTTCTACTTGTAATTTAAAAATAGAGCTTGTAGAAAATCACGTCTGGCTTGGTGGGTCAGGGAAGAATAAAAATGGGGTAGAATTTATTCCAAATATTCCTACTGAAGAAGTTTTCACAGTAAATGATAAATTTGGAATAGATGGATCTGTAAAGAGCACTAAACCTTTAAATTTATCTGGTGTCATGGTGACAAATTTCTCCTTTGACTTTAAAGATGGCAGAATAGTGGATTTTTCTGCAGAAACTGGATATGAAGTGTTAAAGAATTATTTAGACATCGATGAAGGTGCAAGATATATTGGAGAAGTTGCTCTTGTTCCCTTCGATTCACCTATTTCAAAAACAAATATGATTTTTGAAAATACTTTATTTGACGAAAATGCTTCATGCCATTTAGCTTTTGGTAGAGCTTATCCTTCTTGCATTAAAGGTGGAGATAAAATGTCAGAAGATGCTTTAAGTGAAGCTCATGTTAATAGAAGCTTGACTCATATAGATTTTATGATTGGGTCGGATGATTTAAGCATATTTGGAATAGAGCAAGATGGTAAAAAGATAGAAGTATTTAAAAAAGGAAATTGGGCATTTTAATAATATAAATAAATGAAAAAAGAATTAGCATTTACTAATTCTTTTTTTACGGAGCAGGAGGGATTTGAACCCTCGCACCGATCTCTCGGTCTACGCACTTAGCAGGCACGCCTCTTCAGCCACTTGAGTACTGCTCCAAATAAATTTTTATTAAATTTTACATGAAATTAAATTTTGGCGGAAAGAGTGGGATTCGAACCCACGGTACGGTTACCCGCACTCCGGTTTTCAAGACCGGCGCCTTAAACCAACTCGACCATCTTTCCACTTATGGAAACATTAAAGATTATAGCAGTATAATTTATTTAAGTCAATAGTTTTAAGTAATTTTTAGAGGTGATGATATGAATCTTGAAGAGTATTTTAAAATATATAGAGATAATACTGTAGGTTATAATTTCAACTTTGAGACATGCTATGGTCAAAAAAAGATGGTTTATGCTGATTGGACTGCATCTGGCAGGCTATATTATCCTATAGAAAAAAAAATTACAGGTATCATTGGTCCTTATGTGGGAAACACACACTCAGAAGCTTCCTGTGTGGGTAAGACTATGACAGCTCTTTATAATCTCTCTCACAAAAGAATTAAAGAGCATGTTAACGCAAAAGCAGATGATATAATAATAACAGTTGGGTCGGGGATGACTTCAGCGATAGATAAGCTTCAAGGGATTTTAGGCTTAAAAGATACAGATAGAAAGAAGCAGATTAGTGAAAAAAAATATTTAAGTGAAGACGATAGACCTGTGATTTTTTTAACTCATATGGAGCATAGCTCTAACTATCTCTCTTGGCTTGAGCTTGATTGTGAATTAGTGATTGTTAAACCTTCTCCTGTGGATGTAGTGAACTTAAATCATTTAGAAGATTTACTCAATAGATATAAATCCAGAAAGCTAAAAATTGGTTCATTTACTGCATGTTCAAATGTTTCAGGAATTAAAACACCTTATTATAAAATGGCAAAATTGATGCATAAATATGGAGGGCTTTGTTTTGTTGATTTTGCAGCATCAGCTCCATCTATCGATATAGATATGCATCCCAGAGACGAAGAAGAGAGATTAGATGCTATATTCTTCTCACCACATAAATTTTTAGGAGGTCCAGGATCAGCAGGAGTACTGGTATTCAATAATAATCTATATGAGAATTTTGTACCAGATAGACCAGGTGGTGGTACTGTAACGTGGGTGAATCCTTGGGGGAATAGAGTATATATAAATAACATTGAGGTCAGAGAAGATGGCGGTACTCCAGGATTTTTGCAATCTATAAGAGCATATTTCGCTATTGAATTAAAGGAAATGATGACTACAGAAAAAATTTTAAAAAGAGAAGAAGAAATCTTAAAAATTGTATTTTCGGAGCTTGGAAACATAGAAGATATTTTCATAATTGAAAAGGATAGAATAGATAGAGAAGCGATTGTTTCCATTTGTCTTGCAGGTATTCACAATAGCCTTCAAACAAAAATAATGAATGATAGATTTGGAATACAAGTTAGAGGCGGATGCATGTGCGCTCATACTTATGCACATTTCATATTTAAATTAAGGAGGAATCTTTCTGAAAGAATTACAAATTTTGCTGAAAATGGAAATTATTCCATTAAACCAGGTTGGACTAGATATTCATTTCATCCTATTATGACAGACGAAGATGTATACTATATTTGTGATTCAATAAAACAATTGATAAAAAATTATACAAGTTGGAAAGATGATTACACTTATATGAGTTCTACTAACGAGTTCGTGAATTATCGCGACAAAAATATGACCGATTTTTATAATAAACTCCTCATGATATAGTGATAAAAGCTTAATCATAAAGTTATCTATAATTAAGCTTTTATTATTTTAAGAATTTTTCTTAAAATATGTTAATTTTAATTAAAAATTGATTGATAATAATGGAAATATAAATTATACTATAATTGATGACAAAAGTAGACTTTTAGATTTTAATTTTACTATAAATTACATTTTGTCATTTTATTTCTAAATATTAAGAGCATAGTAAAAATTATAATTATTTAAAATATATTGAAAATACTTTGACATATAAAATTAGACATTGTGGTTTTTAAAAACTATTTTATACTAAGTTTTTTAAAATTCATAATTTTTATATCAGAAATTATTATCACTTTAAATTATAAAAATTTATTTTTGCAGAAGATTTTAAAGAAATTAATAAAAATTTCAAATAAATATTTAATTTAAGCTGAAAACCTATTGAATTAAATTCTAATTATTTGTATACTAAAATAAACTGAGTGTGATGATTATTTTAGAGGGGATAAAAAATGAATGTATCTGGAATTTCAATTAAGTTAAGTTCACAGGATATAATGTCAATAGTGCATGATTTTGTAAAAGTAAAGGGATTAGAAATAAAAGAATTTAAGATTAAGGATACTATAGAAGTATCTGGCTCTTTTAAAGCAGTACTAAAGATACCATTTTATGCATCCTTAGCCATTGGAAGCTCAGATGATGGTATTATAATTCTTAGAATTTTAAAAGTAAAAATTGCTAGGATTGGTATTCCAAACTTTGTAAAGAATATGGCATTGAAGCAAGCAAAAGATTCAGTGAAAGATTTTGGAGTAAAAATCTACAAAGAAGAAATCAGCATTGATATTTCAAAAATATTAGTAAAAGTTCCTATGGTAGATTTAGAAATAGATTCTATAGAATATGGCAATAATTATATTGAATTAAAAGTCAAAAATATAGAGTACAATGCTAATAAAGTAATAGAAGAAAAAACTCAGAACAAGTTAGTACCTTATAGCAATAAGGTTAATGATAATTATTCTACAATAAGAGAATCAATAAACAAAAAAATACCAAATAAATATGCGAAGTTGTCAGATTATATTTTACTTTTTCCGGATCTCCTTATTCTGATGTTTAGATTGTTCAAAGACAAGAGAGTGCCAATTAAGACAAAAGTTATTGTTGGGGCAGTCATAATTTATATGGTATCTCCTGTTGATGTAATTCCTTCTTTTATACCTTTTGCAGGTAAGATAGATGATGTGGCTATTGCTATTTTTGCTTTAAACATGTTGATTAACGACTTACCTGAAGAGATAATCATTGATAACTGGTCTGGAAAAGATGATATAATTTTATCAATCCGTAATGGAGCTAATTTCTTTTATGGTTTTTTAGGTGCAGATAATATTAAAATAATTGTAAAAAATCTAGAAAGTCTTTATAGCAGAAATAGAAAAAATACGATAGATTCAAAAAAGCTAATCGAGAATAAAATAGTTTCATCAAAAGAAGAGACTATTAAAACATCCTAACCACATAAATTTTAAGATTTATAAAGCTTATTTGTATATAATTTAATAAAAATTTAATAAAACTCGTAATTACCACAAGTAACCTCATAATATATTGAAAGTAGCACTTTAGACGAGTATGACTTATGCCATAAATAAATGTTTAAAAAAAATTTTAATACACATCCTATAATTGAAAAAAATTAAAGGAGTGTGAAATTAATGACAAAGATGCTCACAGGTATGGCAACTGGATTGGTCTTAGGTGCGGCAGCTAGTATGTTGGTTATGCCTGAGTTAGATAAACGAACAAAGAAAAAGCTAAAGAAAGGCATAAAAGCTGCAAAGGGTTTTGCTGGAAGCTGTTACAACAACGCGTTGTATATGTTCAAGTAATATTATTTGGTGCGTAATTACTATTAAGCATAGTGATTGCGCATTTTTACTTGTTTTTACAAAGAGATAAGAATTATTATATAATATATATTTATGCTTTTATTTAGCCTATATTAAGTAAAGGAAGATGTTTGAATGGAAATTTTATCTTTAGGGGAAAAGATTAAAAAATGCAGAAAAGAAATGAACATGATTTTGAAAGACTTGGCTGGAGAGAGGATTACTCCTGGTCAAATAAGCCTAATAGAATCTGGTAAGTCAAAACCAAGCATGGACTTATTACATTATTTAGCCACAAACTTAAATACTACTGTAGAATACCTTATGGAATCAGAAGAAACACAAGCTGAGAAAATATCAAAGTACTATAGAAATATAGCTGAGGCTCTTATTTATAATCAAAAATATGATGAAGTTTTTGAATATTTGCAAAAAGCATCTACTATTGTAAAAAAATACAATATTGCCTTGGAAGCTGCTTACATAAATTTCTTATTTGGGAAAATATACTATTTAAAGAACAATTATGAAGAAGCAGCAGACATGTTTTTAGAATGTGTCAGCGTATTTCTGACTAATGGAAAATACGAAGATCTAATAAATACATTCATGTACTTAGGTATTATTAAATTAAACTTAAAATACTACCATATTGCTCTATCTTACTTTCATCAGGCAGAGTTTATCTACAATAACAATGATATAAACGATGAGACTTATATAAAGAGGATATATTATTATATAGCGAAATGCTTTGATAGTTTAGGCAAAAAAGAAAAAGCCATTTTTTACCTTAACGAATTAAAAAATAAACAAAAGGATATCAATGATAAGAGATCTTATGCAAAGACACTTCTTCAGCTTGCCAAAGAATTGGAAGAAAAAGGTGAATTTGAAAAGGCTTTAAAATTGTCTGACAAATTTAAAAAGATATATAATGATTTATATAACTATGAAATTAATTGTGAAACAGAGAATAATTTAGGGAAAATCTATTTTAAGCACAGAAATTTTGAAGACTCAATTGAGCATTTTCAAATTGTTAAAGATTTAAAGCTGAATAATAAAGATTCAAATATAGCTGATATTTATTTGGACTTGTGTGAATATTACCTTTACAAAAGAGACATTAAAGAATTTGAAGAATACTTCAATAAAGCTAAATTATACATAAATAATAACATGAAGAATAAGATAAAATATTTCATATTAAGTTATAAGAAAAATTTACTCGAAGAAAACTTGCAGATAGCAGAAGAGAGTTTAATAAGAGCCCTCGATTGCGCTAAGCAAAATTCACTAAGCAAAGAGATTATATATATCTCATTTCTTCTAGGTAAATTCTACATAGATAATAACGAAGCTGAAAAGGCAAGAGGCTTTTTAAATAGTGGTATTGATTCTTTAAACAATGCAAAAAGTATAGTTTAGGATTGGAGGAAAACGATGGAAATATTATCTACAGGTGAAAAGATAAAGAGAGAAAGGATTTACAAGAGCTTTACACTTAAAGATTTATGCAGCAATAAGGTTTCTGTTTCAAAGATGAGCTGTATAGAAAATGGAAAAATAAAAGTAGAACCAGATCTACTTCAATATATATCTGAAAAATTAGATATCAATTATGAGTATTTAAAACAAGATATTCCAGATCAAATAAGGTATTATATAAACAACATCAACAAATATTTTGATAAAAACAACTATGAATCCCAACTTAAGTATCTTCTTCAATATGCTGAAGAGCATAAAAGCTATGATAACAGTTTTAAAATATATCACTTGATGTTTGAACATTACATGGAAAAAGAGGACTATGATTCTATAGAAAATATTTTATTTAGTTATTTTAAAAATTGTTTAGAGAATGATATTCCTGAAAACGACTTAATTTTTTCAATGGATTTAGCATCATATTATACAGAAATACACGAATATGATGAATCAAATAAGCGATTATTGACTTGTAAAGAGCTCTTAAAGAATGACGATTTAAAAAAAGTATATTACGAAAAATACTTAAAGATACTCATAAATCAAATAAACAACTACATAAGAAATGAAGATGAAAGATCTATTTTGCAATTCAAAGAAGAATTACTTGAAATTTCAAAAATGGAAGATAGTGTTTGGCTCAGAAATGTAAATTACTTCCTCTGCATAATAGACTTAATTGAGGATAAAGAAATAGATAGTCATAGAAAAAGTATTATTGAAGAGCATTATAAAGCTGATTACGAATTTGAAAGGATATCCAAGGAGACTTTTGCTGAAATAATGTTGAAACATGGTAGGATAAGCGAGGCTAATGATATATTAAATTCTCTTATCTTAAGTTTAAACAAAGATGAAAGAGAAAATTATGTTAAACATGTGCTTAAATATATTTATTTAAAATTAAAATATAATTGTGATGAAAATTTATCTGCTCTTTGTGATGAAATATTGAATATTGCTATTGAAATAAATAACATAGAGTACATTGAAAAGGCATACTTTTATAAATCGCTTATATTAGAACACGAAGGCAATATTTTTTTAGCAGAGATGTATTTAAATTTATCTCTAGATGCACTTCAAAAATTTGGTACTGAAAAACAACTGGTTGAAAGGTATATTAAAATCGGTGAACTGTATAATAAAATGAACAATATGCAGGAATCTCTTAAGTATTTTAACCTTGCCCTTCAATCAGATGAAATATTTTTTAATTAAAAGTCAATAAAAGCAAATGCATTTAATTTCTGCATTTGCTTTTTTAATCTAGCTAATGATTTTATTTAAATCGATCTTCGATAATAAAGACCCATTAAACATTAAATATAAGTCAGTATCTATTACTAAAGATGAAAAATTATCAATGCTTGGATCATATTGATATTCACACCCAAAACAGTTTTCTTTGTACTTTGAATCTTCTGATAATTTAAAACCATCATTGTTAAATTTTATAATATCCTTGTTTATTTTAACTGGAACTAACTTATTATCCTTTAACCCCCAAAACATGAACTCTTTTGTTGCAGTATTATAGTTATTTATAGATTTATCTCCTATTGTAATAACAATGATGTTATCTCCTATTTTCAAAATTTCAAAATCCATCCATTGTGCGCAATCTTCTAAGTATAGCATTTCTAAATCAATATTGCTTCCAGTACATAATTGAAAAAGCGTTGTATATGCAGCAGTATTACCAGAATTAGGATTACTATCTAAAAATGTTACAGTGGATAATTCATATTTTATATTGTCTATAGTTTTAACTTTAGTCACCTTTTGACTTCCAATTTTATTAAGTACAGTTTCATCGTTTGAAACTTTTGTTTTGCTTAAATATTCCTTTAATTTGCTTATTTTAGCATTATTTATATAAGATATGAGATAATTCCTTATAGCTTCATCTTGAACACTTTCATCAGCATTCTTTCCATAAATCAATTTTTCTTGATATTCATTTAAACTCACTATGGACTGAGGTAAATCATAATTTAAAATATCTTCTACACCAGAGTTTTTTAATTTATCCTGAAATTCATAATTAGTATCGTAATCTATCTGGGAATAAAAATCATAAGTAAGAGTTCTTATTTCGTATTGCTGCTCAGGCGCATCTTCAAAAGTGTATTCTCCATTGACAAATTTGATTGAACATAAAGTATTCAACGAAATATAATCGCTAATGAGAATAGCATTATCCTTTTCATCAGCTTGTACATACATTGAATATTTTGAATTTCCATCTAAAACTTCACTATATTCATTATCTTTTTTGCTTAAAGTGAGGCCTCCTTCTTTATAATCATCAGATGGATAAGCTTTATTCAAGCTAGACCCATCGAATTCCCAAAAGGAAGAATAAGCTTCTTTTTGTACGTTTCCATCTATATATCCTGTTATAGCTAAACTTAATTTTTCACCATCTGCAGCAGCAATGAATTCTCTAGCAATCTCGCCTGTATATTGAGAAATGACTTGTACAAAATTTATATCATCATTGATTATTTGTAAAAATGTCACGTAATGCCCTTTATCTTCTTCATTAAATATATTGGACTCATAACTCATAACTCTAATCTTCGTATCAGTATTCTGCCAAGTGATATCTTTGCTTGTGACATATATACCAAAGTCCTCAATTTCTTTGTCAGAAATTTCTGTAGATGCCAATAAAATACCTTTAAAATCATCTATAATTTTACTATCAAAGCTTGCTTTATAAGTTTGATCATTATTTTTCAAAAAATCCTCATTATAGCTTTCCTTTATTAGATTTAAAAGTGATTCATTTTTATCGGTTTTATTTGTTTCATTATCATCATTAACAACGCTTGAACCAGTATCCATAACCAAATCAGAGTTAGTTTTATTACAAGAAAACAAAAATAAACTTATAAAAGAAATTAACATTACTAAAATAAAATATTTCTTAATAATTCTTCCCCCCTCTAATCCACAAAAACTATTAATATTTAATGATGCATTATAACTTAATTATATACTAATAATCTCATTTAATCTCGTATAAATCAATATTTATAATAATTTTTTTTAATTCTTCCCTAAAATATTTGTTTTTCTAAAAGAACAGAGTTCTCAGAAATTGTGCATAATGAATAAACATGCGTCAGCATGTTTATTCATTATGCAACAGTAGTTTTTTAGTTAACAGCTAAGCTAAGCATAATTGAAAGTTTCTTTTCATCATCGCTAGCTCCACGAGACACTAATACAATAGGCACTGAAGCACCGACAATGCATCCGGCTATTTTAGCATTGCCTAAGTAAACCAAACCATTTGTGAATATATTTCCAGTAGTAATGCAATCACAAATGAGAAGATCCACATTTCCTGAGACTTCCGATTCAACCTCTTTGACTAAGGCAGATTCTTTATTAATAGCAATATCTATAGACAAAGGTCCTTCTAAAATACATTTTCCAAAATCTCCATTTTTGCTCATATTTTCTAGTTCCTCTGCATCTATAGTTTCTTGCATTTTATCGTTAACAGTTTCTACAGCAGAAAGAGCTGCCACATACGGTTCTTCATACCCTAACTTATGAAGAAAATCTATAGCATTTTTTGTAATTTGTACCTTTTGAGCTAAATCAGGATGAGGACACATACCACCATCAGTTACAAATAAAAGTTTATGATAATTTGGAGATTCTATTACTGAAAGATAAGACACGCCTCCTTTTCCAATACCAGTCTCACTGCTAACTATTGCGTTTAAAAGAGTTCCTGTCTTAATCGATCCTTTCATAAGGACATCGCCAATTCCTTCTCTAACAAGCTCAACAGCTTTAAAAGCAGTTTCATCATCACTCTTGGAATTAAAAACTCTTTCTTCTAAAACTTCTTTTCCTAAGTTTTTAGCTATTTCGTAAATCTTAGTTGCATTTCCAACCAGCACGTATTCTAGTGGCATCTCATCCATAGCTTCAAACAATGCTTTTAAAGTGTAAATATCATGAGCAGCAGCAACAACTATGGTCTTAATTTCCTTTTTAAAAGCGATATTTTTCAAATCATCGAAACTTCTAAATTCCACTAAAGATCACTTCTTTCTAAATATGTTAAAATCTATTTATAGATATATTATACTCATTTTATTTTTTATTTACACTAAAAATGAAGTTTTTTTCTTTTAAATACGCTAGGTGTACTTTAGGTGGAATTATTAAAATTACTATAGCAAAAGCAAAAACTAAAACTGAGACGATAACTTTGCTTAAAAAATCTTCATTAAAAGCTTGATCTATAAAATTATGTCTATAGGTTAACACCAAAACAGCTACGATGGATGCTAATATTAAACCGGTTCCTATTATTTTAGATAATATTTTTAAAGACCTATCTAATAAGAATGTCAATACTAATAATGGAAGCATGATAATTCTTAAAATTACTTTTAATATTAAAAACAGAATTGATATTATTTTATCAGACAGATAATTATTATCATGATGATCATTATTAAGCTCACTATAATTTTCCTTAATTTCATCATCCTGTTTAAAAGCAGGAAATTCGCTAGTATCATTAAATTGATTAATTTCTGTATCGTATTCTTTTCTTTCCATTTATTTTGCCCCCCCTTGATATTTTAAACTCTATATTAATATTGACAAAATTTATGAATATAAAACATTGATAAAAAAAGAAGCAAAGCTTTGCTCCTCATTTTGTTTATTTTAAAACGATCTCTTTGTAAATATGTCCTTTATCTAAGATGATAGCCCTGCTTGCTTTCATAGATATTTTTTCATCATGTGTGCAGAGCAGTATGGTTTGATCATGCACAGTGTTAAAGTATTTTAATATATCCATTACTTTATTACTATTGATTATATCTAAATTACCTGTAGGCTCATCAGCTAAAATAATAGCTGGTTTTGTAATCAATGCCCTTCCTATATAGACTTTTTGAACTTCCCACTTGGATAATTTACTAGGCATTAAATTCCTCTCATTTCCTAACTCCAGAATATTTATAACTTCATCTAGATAGCTCTTCTCAGCTCGCCTTCCATCCATAAAAAGTGGAATTGTTATATTCTCTTCAACATTTAATTCAGGAAAGAGATTATAAAATTGATTTAATTGTCCAATATTTCTTCTTCTAAATATAGAAAGCTGAGAATCTGATAATTCATAAATGTCTGTGCCTTCAATTAAAATGGTACCATATGTTGGTTTATTAAATCCACAAATTGAGTACATAAGTGCTGATTTGCCTGCACCAGAGTGTCCAACTATGGCAGTAAATTCACCTTTATCAACCGAAAAAGTCACATCATCCAAAGTTTTAAATTTAATGTTTTCCCTTTCGTATGTACATGAAAGATTCTGAACCTTTAGAATATTCACTTTTTTACCCCCCTAATTAAGGTAATTTGTGAATATAAAATAAATATACTATATATATTAACATTTATATTCAACTTTTTAAATATGTTTCTTATAAAATATCCTCTCTTGATATTTTACTTATTATTGGTCTCTACAAAAATGGAAAATACCTAAGTGCTCATTTACATCTCTCAATAGCTTGCATCAAATGAAGCTTTTATCTTTTTTTATGATAAAATCTACAATATTATTTATTGAGCTAATATTCTCCGGTGTAATTTCATCTTCTTCAAATTTAATATCAAAGACCTGTTCGATATATGTTACTACTTCCAATATGCCAATAGAATCAAATACGCCTGCTTCGTAAAATGACTTATCATTAGAAAACTCACTTTCATTATATCCAAGCAAGAAAGTTTCAAATAAATAATTTCTGATAGATGCGATCATCTCTTCTCTTGATTCTTCCATTTTTCACCTCGAAAATATTAACTAATATTTAGACACATTTAAATATAATTTCATATAATATTATGTAAGATGTTTACAAAAACTATGCAATTAATTATTGAAATTAAATATATAAATACTATAATATAGATAAAAACATTTGGAGGTTAAGCATGTATAACAAATTAGTATCATTAGCGTGTGTTTGTCTTTTCACTTTAAGCCTTTTAATTGTAACTGTCAACGCTAAAGATTTAAAGCTAGAAACATTTAATGCGAAAGATATAGAAGCTGTAAATGATTTTGGTGTTAAACTTTATAATAAGCTTTATGATAGCAAAAACAATGTATTTATTTCTCCAGTTAGCGTGTATTTTGCTTTAAGCATGCTATCAAATGGAGCGACTTCAAACACTCAAAATCAGTTACTTTCTTCCCTATACAAAGGTAAAACTGTTTCCAATTTAAACACTCTAAATAAAAATTTACAAAGCTACATCACAAGTAATCGCCCAAATACTATTATAAATATAGCCAATTCAATTTGGATCAGAGATACGTTTTTTAAATCTGTCAACAGCAAATTTTTAAGTACCAATAAGAATTACTATAATGCCATGATACAAGGGCTCGATTTTTCAAACGATAAAGCATCGCTTGCAATTAATAGTTGGGTAAATGATAATACTAATGGTCTCATTAAACAAGTTGTAGACAATAAAGAGATTAGTTCTGATATAATGATGTATCTTCTCAATGCTGTCTATTTTAAAGCAGACTGGCAAATACCGTTTAACAAAGCAAATACAGAAAAGAGCGATTTTACTTCTCCTAAGGGAAAGATTCAAGTCGATATGATGAACACCCAAAAGTTCTTTAATTATTATGAAAGCAATCTCTTTCAAATGGTAAGTTTACCCTATAAAGATGGAAAAACATCCATGCTAGTTATATTGCCTAAAGGTGATTTAAATTCAGTTAAAAGCAGCATAAGTGCTAAAAACATCAGTCAATGGATAAAATACTTGAAATCCAATGAAGTGATATTGTCTCTTCCAAAGGTCAATGCTGAATATAAACAAGGACTGAAAACAGCACTTTCTTCATTAGGTATGTCAGATATGTTTAATATCAGTAAAGCTAATTTTAAAAATATATCTAACGAAAAATTATATGTAAGCGGTGCAACTCATAGTACAGTGCTTAAAATCGATGAATTAGGCACTGAAGCAGCTAGTGTAACAAGCATTGAGATGTCATTAACAGCGATGCCTATTGACACTCCAAAGGTTATGAATGTAAATAAGCCATTTTTCTTGATTATCTATGATAATAGTACAGGACTTATTTTATTTGAAGGATCAGTTACAAATCCACAATAAATTTTTATGCACAAAAAAATTTTTAGAGAATATAATATAGTACTTACAGTGTAATAAGGAGATGTGAAGCAAATGAAAATCATTAAAAAACTGTCACTCACTTTATTTGTCATAGTGCTTTATTTAACTTGTGTTACACAATCCTCTATGGCACTTAGTCTTCTCAACAAGATCGATGTACCCCAAGTACTTTATTTAAATTCTGGAGAAAGCAGAAATGTATATGTAAAATTTACTATGATGGGTGTTAATAGCATCAACGTAAAATCTTCCGGAAAAGAAATTGGAGCAAAAATCATAGATGCAAAATGGAATATTTACCCGAATATGAGCACTGCAACCATTAATTTAATTACTACTAGCAGTTTTAGGGGTGGCACAGTTACATTTCAGTTGATAAGCAATACTAGCTTTGGACGTAAGGAGATTTTATCTAAAACTATAATATTGAAATACTCTACAATAGAGTGACCAGAGACTGTTGCATAATGAATAAATATGTGCTAAGCGCACATATTTATTCATTATGAAATTATTTATTGATTTAAAATGGATATACACATCGTTAAATATTTATATGTAAAAGTTCTAATATTTTAGATTTAAATATAAATCCAGTGCTGACACCGCTATCTTTACCTAATACATACGCATATTCATCAGATGTCAAATATTCGCTCATCCTACTTTCAGTTGCAGAAATTGCAACGCTTCCAAGGGATAAATCGATAAAGCACAGAGGTGGGAACATGACACACCACCAATTATTTCCTTCTCCATTTCCAATAACAATTTTAAAAGCATTATATTCTCCGGCAGGAAGGCTTATAGTTCCATAAGATTTTAATGGAAAATTCTCATCGTCAAAAAATACATTTACATCATAATCATATCCAGCTTTGGCTATTTCTTGTTTTGCAACTTCCTTTATCTCTTCTTCTTTTTGTGTTAAAATTTCTCTAGCTTCTTCGAGAGATTGTACATTTTCTAAATACGGATCCAGAAACTCTAAAACTTTGTCTTTTACCTGTAATTTTAAATTTTGATCCTCATCGCTATTGGAATTTGCGAGGACGTGGAATCTGATCAATTTTTCTGAAATGGATTTTTGCATGCTCGCCCTTGCATCCACCATATTTGAATAAAAATAAAATGATATTATTAAAAGTATTATAAGTCCTATAAATTTTTTCATCACAATGACCTCCTGTTTTTAATATTATAATTATGGACAAGTAATCAAAGTTTAATCATTTTTTTATAATTTATTTTATGCACATAAATGTTTAAATGATAATGCATAAATTAAAAGAACCTCGAGGATACTATATTTAATAATTATTGGGGTGATTCTATGAAAGAGGTTAT
>WQUF01000014.1 GCA_009785875.1 Oscillospiraceae bacterium
ATCCCTCTTCTGTTGTAGCTTTTATGTTTATTTGATCCATATCTATATTTAAAATATTGGATATATTTTTTCTCATCTCTAAAATATATGGTGCCATCTTTGGCTTTTCACACACGATGCAGCAATCGATATTTTCTACTTCAAATCCCTTTTCATCCATTTTTTCCTTGACTATCTTTAAAAGCTCAGTGCTTTTGATGTCTTTATATTTAACATCTGTATCTGGGAATAGCTTTCCTATATCACCACAGCACATTGCTCCAAGTAAGGAATCCATTAGAGCATGAATTAATACATCAGCATCAGAATGGCCTAAAAGCCCTAGTTCAAATGGTATAAGAACACCACCAAGTATCAATTTTCTATTAGCACAAAGTCTGTGCACATCATAACCTATTCCAATTCTCATGATCCACCTCAAATTATTCACGTTTTAAGTATGTTTTAAATATAGTATAATATATTCAAGAGAAAATTAAAATTGAATATTGAGAATGGCATGGAAATATTTAATTTTTAGTATATTTAATGACAACAGTTCATATTTTATCCACACATGCCTGTGGATAAAGTGGATAACTTGGCTAGAAAGTGGGATTTTTATATGAAAAAATACAGGAATCTTTTAATTGGAGTTATATTGTCAATTGTATTCTCAGGTTTTTCCATTTATTACTTAAATATTAATGAATTGAATTTTAAAATAACTCAATATGATTTTCTCTCTAATGCTTTAGACGATAAACTCCTGGCGAATAAATTGAATTTTAATGAAACAGATGATTTTAACTATGAAGTATCGAGTAAAATAAAACACTCCATAGATTCAATTCCGATTTTAGCATATTTTTCAGTATCTTTACAGCCTGTTTCATATACAGATTGGATTGACATTAAAAACTTTGAAGCTCAAATGGATTTTTTATATAAAAATGGATACAACACTTTAAATAGCGATGAGCTATATTCCTATATCGATACAGGTGTTTGCGATGTTGTTAATCCTGTAGTTTTAACCTTTGATAATGGGTATAAGGATTTTTACGATAATGCTTTTCCAATATTAAAAAAATATAAATTTAAAGCTATTTTATTTCAAATTACTGCAAATGTAGATGAGCTGTCAAATTCACTCACATCCAGGGAGATTAAAGAGATTTCGGATTATGGTATCGACATTGGCATAAGGGGAAATACTAATAGAGAAATGTCTGAGCTTACCCCTTCACTAAAGGATAGTACCATAAAGTCTGGCGTAGATGATTTAAATAAAATAATAAACAAAAATCCTGTTGGCTTTTCTTTTCCATATGGAATTTTTGATGATGGATCAATTGGGCTATTTAATGCATATGATATTAAAGGAGCTTTTACTCTAAAAAATGAAACTGTTAAAAAAGGACAAAATTTATATAGCATACCAAGGAAGCTGATAAATAATAATACCGATATGAATTCATTTAGAGAATTTTTAAAAGGTATTATTGAATAATAAAGGATAAATATATATAATTAATTGTGAATAATGGAAGCTTAGGAGGTTCTTATGAAAAAAATATTGGTTTATACTACGAGTACTTGACCTTATTGCGGTATGGTAAAGGATTACCTAAAAGGAAAAAATGTAGAGTTTGAAGAGAAAGATATTATGGTTGATGCTGAAGCTAGAAAAGAACTTATGAAAAAAGGCTTAAGAGGAGTGCCAGTGATTTCCATCGAAGGCTATAAAGATATTGTTGGCTTTGATAAACAAAAATTAGAACAAATACTCGGTTAAAACTAGGCTGCTCATCAATTAGCAGCCTAACTTTAATTTGAGTCATTAGTTTTCTCGTTGTACAATATTTGGTATTTATAATTATTTTGCTTTAAATATATTTCTACTTTGCTTAAGTTTGATAAATTTTCTATTTTTGTAATTTTTATGTTGATAGTGTCTGTAGTGAAATCTTTTTTATTGACAAGAGGCTCATTTATAGCTATTTTTATTGCGTCTATAATAGCACTATCAATATTTTTACCATATATGTGAAGATTATCTATATAGTATTTTGCTTCACTGCTAGCTGTAAACCCGATCACAATATTGAGGGGATTAATTTTTATTTCAAGTGGAGAATAGACTTCCACTATTGCAACTGCTTTTGTGTCATTAAAATAGATCAAGAATAGAGTTAAAAAGAAAACTAAAATAATAGATATAATAGCAAATAATTTTCTAAATATAGCAGCTCTATAGGACTTTACGCCTTTATATGTACTCCCAAGCTTAAGATTTTGTCCTCTATTGATGAATAAGAATTCTGCTGTGTTTGAAAATACTATATTGTTATTTACCCCTTTTTCAATTATAATTCCACTAAAGCTATATTTTGAAACTTCATCTTGAAACTTAATTTGCGTTATGAGAGGTTCACAATTTAATTTATAGATTGCAAGTATAGCTAGAAAGTACTCTCTATTATCTAGCAAATATTCTTTGTTTATATTAACATATTTTGATATAAGCGATGCAGGAAAGATATTTTCATTGTAAATGTGAGAGACCATATCGAAGTCATCACATAGCATGACTTGATTTACAATATTTACTATTAATTCCCGTGTTTTCATATCAATAGGTGTGTTTTTTGGCAATTTTTTAACATTAACATTTAATTTCTCAAATTCATATAATAGATTATAATAAATTTTACTATTTAAGTTTTGTTTAGATTTTGCATTTCTAATAACTTGCAAATTTGTATTATTAACTCTTTTCAAATCCATCACCTGCAATTCGTAGTAATTTTATTTTAGTCTTTTAAAAAAATTATTGCAATAAAATAAATAAAGGTGAGTATTATGTGTAAAAATAAGATAAGCGTTATTTTAATTATTTTTTCTTTGTTAATTTGCAGTTTTTTCTTTTATGATTGTTCTAAGCCCTATGATGGACCTTCATTTACTATCACTCATTATGGCAGGGAAACCTGAAATAGCTGCGTTAAGCTGGATGCCGTATTAGAAGATATGAAAAAGTTTTATAAAGATAAGATGACTGTTAATTACATAGACTTAGCTGATGAAAATTCATCGTTAGATGCAGATAAAAAGTACAATATACAAGGCATTCCATTTGTTGTATTGTTTAACGATAAAAATGAGCAAGTATATACGTTTGTGGGATATAAAGATAAAAAGGAATTGACAGATATACTAAAGAAATACGGTCTCATTAACTAAAAGGTTTTATATTAAGGAGAAACGATGAACAAAAGAAAAAGAATTATATTGTTAATTGTCGTATCATTAATTTTTTTATCATTGCTTTTTTATAGTGCTACAATGTTTAAAGGCAATGATGTATTCTCATATATTGCAAATTTTTATGGTGGAAATAAAGCTATAATGACCTATCCATCAGTTACCATAGTTAAATATGGAGCTGATTGGTGACCTGCTTGTCAGGACATGGATGTGGTTCTAAAAAAATTAGAAAATAAGTATGGTAACAGAATTGTTGTTAAATATATAGATATAGATAGTGAAGAAGCACAAGGAGATATGCAGAAATATAATATTAAAGGAGTACCGTTTATCGTATTATTTGATAAGAATAATGAAGAAGTCATGAGTTTTGTTGGGGATGAAACTTTTGAGGAATTTGAAAGTTTATTAAAAAGTAAAGGATTGTTAAAGTAAATGGAGATTCTAAAATGAATGAATTAATAAATTATGGATATGGTGTTCATACAAAAGAAATAAAAGAGATCATTGATGGTAAAATCTATTACATGTCTGGAGGTACTTCATTACATTCGATGATTATAGCAAGGCTAAGGGATGAATTTATTGAATATTTTATTAAAGCCAATAATAGAAAATGCAGAGTTCATACCGAAGGACTAAATATTTTTTTAAATCCTAAAGATAAAAAAAATTATGTGCAACCTGATATATCTATCATATGTGATGAATCAAAATTTTTCAAAAATGGATATAAGGGAGTTCCAGAATTAATAATCGAAGTTGCTTCTAGAAAGACTAGAAAAAGAGATAGAGGAGATAAATTTAAGACATATGAAAAATCGAACGTAAAAGAATACTGGTTAATTGAGCCTAGGCTTAAAACAGTTGAGCAATATGTGTTAGAAAATGACCGATATAACCTTAAAGAAATTGCTACCTTACGAGCAGAGCAAGATTCTGATTATGATGAATTAGAAATTGAGGAAATGGACGATGAAAAGGAAAGTAATATTCAAATAATAACCCCTACAATGTTTAAAGATTTGGAAATAAGTTTAAATAAAATATTTTTTGAAACAGATGAAAATATGCTTAAAGATATTGAAGATGAATAGCTATGAATAATATAATAAAATTTTTAGTATGAAAATGTAAAAATAAGCAAATAATATTGACTAGATAGAAAAAATATAATAAAATAAAGAAAGAAGGCAATCGTTCCGCTAGATGCGGTTGCCCCAAGATACGGATAACTTTAGACTAAGTTACCGCCCTGGTGCCAACAGGGCGGTTCATTTTTTCTTCTTATTTCTTCTCTTTTTCTTATGTAACTGCAACTCATACTGCAATTTAAGCATAAGATAAGAGATAATAAGGATACAAATCGATACTAATAAATCTAATATCTCATATGTAGTCATGAAGATCCACCTCCCCATTTGGAAAAGTGGCAACCGTACTGTTTGCTTCCGAATACTCTTCTTTCTTTAATCTTTATTATTATTCACATTATTTCTAAATTTAATCAAGCTGTTATGATTTATTTTTAGTTATTGATACATAGTCAATGTTCAATGTTCAATATTTACTGTTAGAGGTCCACCTTCAAAAAATTGTAGCCAAAAATATTCCACTTTTTCCTAAAAAACTTTTAGACATTTTATTCAATTTATTTTATGCTCTCATTAAGTTTCTAATATGATAAATATTTTATTAAAAATTTAATGAAAACATATCGATTTAATGAAACAACAAATAAGGTCATTTCGACTAATTTTTTTAAATTCCTTCTTTACAATTTTTTTTAATTACAGTTAAATATTTTTATAAACTAAACGTGATTCTTATACGCCAAAGCCTATAAGCTTTATCAAGGCGATATATCTTTAGTATCAATGATCTTTTAATTATCTAGCTTTAGCCTATTTTTTCATAACTGAGTTTACTAACTAATTTTTTTAAAGTGATTTCATCGATGATATTTTGCTTAACATAAAGCCCCATAGCTTCAGCATCGTATCTAACTCTAAACACAGAAGTGGTCACTCCTCTAGTGTTTTTATTTGCAAATGGATTTATGTGTTCTTTTTTAAAGTTCAGCAAATACTCTAAAAGTGGATTTACAAATCTTCTATCGACTTCTAATATTATTTTTGTCTTAGATGGTGTATAAGTTTTTAATTCCTCTATTTTCTCCTCTAATTCTTCAAGTGATATATTTCCTTCTTTGGTTATCAGTTTAAGCTTATATACCTTATTCACACCTGCTGTTCCAAATTTCTCTAAAATGTTCTTTTGCGTTTCCTTTGAAACCTTTGTTAGGTATAGTGCGGCTTTTAATTTTAATCTATCTTCGTAAAGCAATGTTAAAGCTTCCTCGCATAGTCCTCTTACCTTTAAATAATTGAAAACTGTCGTTTCAGATACTTCAAAAGTCTTCGCCACTTCTACAGCAACATTTGATTCTCCACGAAAAACCTTATTTTTTTGCATCACTTCATAGATGGTTATTAAACTTTGTATTAAGTTCAACTTTGATATAGACCTAAATCGCAAATTCGACTCTATTATCATAGTTCTTACAAAAAGTTCATCCGTTTCAGATTCTTTAATGATGTAGGAGGGGATAAATCGGTACTTATCCAGACCTGTGGCTTGGAAGAGGTTAGTAAAGGCAAGCAATCTGGATCTTCCACAAATTACGCTATAGACACCGCTTGTATGCTGAAGCACATAAATTGGATAAATTAAGCCAACACTGGCGATTGACCTTATAAGATCTGCAAGCTCATGTTTTTTTGGTGGGTCGAACAAGTTCCAGCCAGATGGCACATCCTGTATAAGCTCTATATCCAGTTTTTGAAGGGTATCAAAGTAATTAGCACCATCTTTAAAATTCTTTTCTCTCATCAAGGTTGCATTTCTCTCATGAGCAGCCCACTTTTTTAGATCATCAGGTGTAGAACCGATATCTATCTTAGTCTCAGTTATCTTTATATCATCATTCTTTAAATAAACCATAGGTCTGAGGTCGGTTCCATAAGTGTCCTTATCTAATTCCATCAATTCTTCTATATTCATTTTTCTATCTCCTATTTATAATTAATAAAAAAATATTCTTCGCTTATACTATATTATTCATAAATAAAAAATTTAAGAACACTTTAACTTTAAATTTAATAATATAAATATAATACTTAAGACAAAGACGATGCTTGTAAATAGGTATAAAGTATTATAAAATAAGTTTTATAAAATGAGGAGGAATTAGTTTATGATTGAGCTAAAAAATGTAACTAAAAGCTATAACAAAAGCATAAAAGCTGTAGATGATTTGACTTTAGAGATAAGAAAAGGTGAGATATTCGGTTTTTTAGGACCAAATGGAGCTGGTAAGACTACTACAATAAAGATGATAACAGGAATCACAAATGCAGATAGCGGTGAAATACTCATCGATGGGGTAAATATTAAAACTAATCCTTTAGCATGTAAGAAAAATTTTGGATATGTTCCCGATAATCCTGATATGTTTTTAAGGCTTAAGGGAATTGAATATTTAAATTTTATGGCAGAAATATTCAATGTGCCTTCTAGTGAAAGAAAAAAGAGAATTGAAGAATTGTGCGACAGATTTGAAATGGAGGGGTCTCTTTCAAGCAATATTCAAAGCTATTCTCACGGTATGAGGCAGAAGATAGTTTTAATAGGAGTTCTAATACATAAACCTTCAAATTGGATTTTAGACGAACCCATGACCGGTCTTGATCCAAAATCATCTCATGTATTAAAGCAGATGATGAAAGAGCATACAAGCGAAGATAAGTCTGTTTTTTTCTCAACTCACGTATTAGAAGTTGCTGAGAAATTATGCGATAGGGTGGGGATAATAAATAAAGGCAAGCTGCTATTCTGTGGAACTTATGATGAGATTAAAGCGAAATTTAATGAAGAAGCTTCACTTGAAAATATATTCCTTGAAATTACCGATGACGATAAGTAGGTGGTATAGATGAAGAAAATGTTGATTTTAATAAATGTTTTGATGAAGAATACTCAAAACGTTTCATTTAGAGGGAGAAGAGCAAACTCTAAATCGTCTTCAGGTATGGTTATTTTGTATGCGTTTTTATTATTATATTTTGGAGGGCTAGCTGTTGGATTGACATACTTTTTATATAGCAGCTTAAAGCCTGTTAATCAAGAGGGACTTGTAATCACCTTGATATTGGTGCTTGTGACCATCATAACCCTGATCTTTTCCATTTTTAGCTGCATAAATGTATTTTATTTATCCTCTGATTTAGAGTATATTTTGCCATTGCCACTTAAACCACACGAAATACTCTTAGGCAAATTCGCAGTGCTGACAATATATAATTATATATTTGAATTTGCGCTTGCAATTCCATCATTTGTAGCATATGGAATATGGAATCATGAAAGCATATTATTTTATCTATATTTTATGGTGATATTGATTTTATTGCCGATCATACCCTTAATAATTGCATCATTGATAGTCATGATACTCATGAGCTTTGTAAACATAACAAAGCATAGGGATAAATTTGTCATATTCATAAGTGCTTTTGCTATAATTTTTGCAATACTTATAAATGTCTTTTCATCAAAAATTGTACCAACAGATGATTCAAGTGTCATGGTAATGATTCAAAAGGTTAACTCATTGGCCATAATGTTCGGTAAAGCGTTTCCCTTTGTATTACCAAGCATAAACTGTTTAGTAAATGCCACTACTCTAAGTGCTTTTATAA
>WQUF01000015.1 GCA_009785875.1 Oscillospiraceae bacterium
AAAAGTATTAATCTAGAATCTTTTGGATTAATACTTTTTTATTCATTTTTATACATATTTCATGATTATGTTAATTTCCAAAAAAATCAAATAAGAATAAAATCTATATATGGTTAATTGGAGGTACATATGATGAAATTAGAATTAGAAAAAATAGATTTAATTGATTTTGATAAATTAGAAGATACTTTTGTACCAATAATTATAAATTGGTATTATTTAAATAACTGCAAGGTTAATATTTCAAGCAATGTAATGAGAAGCCTTGCGACTTCTATAATAAATATAGTTAATAAAATCAATTGGTCTTAATAGCTTAATAGACCTTTTTTTAATTATAACATTATGTTATAATAACATTACTTACCCTATCAGGAGAATATTTATGATAACTTTGACAGTTTACAAGCACAGAAGAAGAAGAAGATACTCAGCATATAGGAGTAGAATATTAAAGTTATTGTTAATTCCAATAATCATACTCTTATCAATTTTAATTTACAGAGTAAAATTCTTTACTATAGTAGATGGTGATAAGAAAATCAGCGTTGTAACTTTTGCAAATTCATATCTTGATGAATTATCTAAAAGAAAAATCACTATAGGAAATCAAGATGAAACCTCTATTGATGTAAGCGGCAAAATCAAAAATGGTTCCACACTAAATATAAATAGGAATTGTAATATTGAGATCATTTACGAAGGAAAAATAAAGGATGTAAATACCAGTGCAAATACCCTCCTTGATGTACTTAAAGAAAATGGTTTACCTATTAAAAACACCCAAGTCTTTAACCCAGCAGATTTAACGACTAAACCAAAAGAAGGAATGCGTCTGGTAGTTGACAATATAGAGACAAAACAAGTATCAAAAGATGAAACCACTATTAATCCAAACGACCCAACTAACTACATCGAAGTTAAACAAGTAGTTTATGAACAAACATATAAAAACGGCATATTAATAGATGAGAAGAAAATTAATGAAAAAATTACATCTACCAAACAAAAATTTCAAATAGTAACTCCTAGCAAAGATCCATATAGCATATATGTATTAGTGAATAAAGATTACAAATTAGATAAAACATTTACGCCTAAAAATTTAGTTAAACCAGAAGTTCAATTTGCCGTTACCTGTTCTGACAGTGAAAACCTATTAACTCAAGTTGCTGCAACTGCTTTAAAGGATATGTTCTCTGCCGCTAAACTTCAAAATTGTGATTTATATATGCTCTCAGGATATAGATCATACGAAACCCAAGGTACTATTTATAGTGCTGATGATAGTTATACAAACCAGCCTGGAGCCAGCGAACATCAAACTGGTCTTGCCGTAGATATAGTTAACGATGAGGTCAGTAATGGTATTATGGGCAATAATTTAGCTTCTTTCGTTGATACTTTTAAAAATAGCAAAGAAGGACAATGGCTCTTAAATAATTCCTATAAATATGGATTTGTTTTAAGATATCCTGAAGAAACATCAAATCTTACAGGTATTAGTTTTGAACCATGGCATTTTAGATATGTGGGTATAGATTTAGCAAAAGAACTACATGAATTAAATGAAACTATAGAAGATTATAGCGGTTTCTACGATAACAATGTATTAAATAACTCATGAAAAAAACAGCTGCTTTGAGCAGCTGTTATTAATTAAAATGAAAATATTCTATTATAAAGCTTTGTATTGTCTATATAAAATTGATTAATATAATCAAAAAGCTTAACTCTATCCTCTTTTGTAAAATCCACCTTTTTATTCCCATAAACTTCCCTATTAAATTTATAGATAAAATTTAAAAATGTATTTTTTATTTCCTCATCTTGAATAGTTTCAGAGAACTCAAGATTTGTCTCGTTATTTGTCTTCTTATATCCGATTTTATTTAAATGACTTAAGAAATAAATATGGCAATAATTTATGTTTTTACTATTTATAAATTTATTTTTTCTATAAACTTTAGATAAGTATTTATAAATTAAAAATGCTATGAATATAAATATAATAATTAATGGAGCCTTCATATACCATTTCAATGAGCCAAAAGACTTAATGATGCTAAGTAAACTCATGGATTTATTACTTTGTACACTATTTGATTCATTTATATCAGTTGAATTATTTTGTTTTAATGCAGAAGTCTTATTTGCAAAGGTTTGTTCAGTTGGTGCCAATTGAATAGGCACATTATTTTGTGCAAATTGATTATCGAGAGTCTCAACTTCAGGAACGGCATCTACCGTGACCCACATATTAATACCAGTTCTAACTTCTGCCCAGGCATGAGCATCTCTATTAGTAACAATATAGGATCCATTTTCATCTATATTGTTCTTAACCAAATAACCTTCAACATATCTAGATTCTAATCCAGCTATTCTAAGCATGACCACTGTACTTGTGGCAAAATAAGTGCAATATCCCTTTTTAGAAGTAGTGACAAAATAATCAACAAATTCCCTATTGTTTGGAACTGGATTCACATCTAAACTATATTTACAATTGGTCCTTAAATAGTTTACTATTTTATTGACCTTTTCTTCGGGAGTCCTGGCATCTTTTATTATCTCATGAGTTAAGTTTATTAAACTTTTAGGAATGTTAGGAGGTAATTCTAAATACTCACTTTGAGCACCCTTATAGCTATCATCATATATAATCCCTCCATTATAATATTTAAAACTATAAGACATATTCAAACTGCTGCTTTCAATGGTAAAATCATTAGTATTATATTTTATCTTATCATTATCAAATTGATAAGAATACAATGGTGATACCAGTCTTTTATTTCCATATTGGGATAAATTTATCCTAGCATCAAATATATCCGTTAATGTTGGAGGATATTGAATAGTCATATCTTTTTCTACCGAGGAATAACTTTTAAAAGTATACATCCATGAATATCCGCTATAATAATCTCTCGTCCTAGCCCTTAAATACTTTATAGATCCATTTGTATTTAGAGTTAATACAAGCCCATCATCTAAATTTAAATCTCCTCCCAATACCACTTCATTATTATTAAAGGAAATCAAAGAAGATCCTGTATCGTTTATCAGCTTTTTCGAATCTGTTATTTTAAAGAAATCTCTAATATTTGTGTTTAAATCGCTTCCAAAACTTGCAATATTCGATTCATATTTCACGGATAAGTCGCTAGCATTAAATGCCATAAATACAGCAAAGCTTATAAACACAAAGGTCGCAATGAAAACAATGGAACGATAATTTACTTCTAATTCATTTTCATTCTCAATTGTTTTTAGATATCTCTTCATGAAGTAAATTACCACAATATCAAATATTAAAATAAAAGCAAACAAATTTATGTCGTTTATAAATTCTGCTCTAAATCCTGCATAGTTTAAATAAAAACCTAATGCTAATGTTAAGATGATGATTATTATTTGAAGCTTTCTCTTACATAGCATCATAAATATCCAGATGACGATAGGTAATAAAATAAACCATAGAGATCTTATCTCGCTAAATTCGATTATCCTCCTGGAATAAATAGCATTTATTAAATAAAGAGCTTTATTATTCAAATCTAAAATAAACTCGTACAGATGCTCCCTATTTAAATATATAATATAAGAAGCAAAACTTAAAAAAGCCATTATAAATAAAAATTTGTAAGTCTTTTTAGGTATTTTTTTTATGATTTGGGAAAAGATATAGTAAACACCCATGGATAAGAAGATGACAAAATTTAAAGTATAAAAGCCATAATCGTTAATGTTATAGCAATTAAAGAGCAGGATGTTTATTAAAATGATGTTTATATACACTAATATATAATTTAACATAGAATACCCCCTTAAAGTATTATATCGTTAAATGCATACGCTTTAATCTCGAGTGCTTTAAGCGATTCAATTACATCCATAGGGCTTTTGCCAATGTGGAATATCGTGTATCTTCTTCCACTTGCCCTACTTAAATCATCTAAATTTATAGCAAGTTCCTTGTTTATTATAGGAGTAAATAAGAATATTTCTCCATATTCTTTATAACACTTATCATCAGAAATTAACCTATCTACAATGTGCGTTCCACTTTCGATAGTCTTTTTTAAAAAATACTCAAGTAGCATGGCATAATCATTTTGAGATCTTAATAAAAAATTGTCTACATCCTTTGAAAAAATTCTCAAGTCGATGCATTGTCCTAAAGATAAATATAAACTAATAATTGAACAAAGTAAAGAGACCATCTCTTCATCATTCTCCTGCTTATTAAAACCATACTCATCTTTATTCATGTTTAGGACCATCAATTGATTCCCACCAGAAATGCTATCATAATCTTTTACAAAAAACTCGTTGTGCTTTGCAGAAAGTTTCCAATGAATTTTTTTAATTGGGTCTCCAAATGAATATTTCCTGATATTTTTAATCCGAACCACATCTTCCACTGTTCCACTGTTTTTTTCATCTTTTAAAATATGGCTGCTATATTTCACATTTAAATTTATCTGCTTTACGTTTGGATATACTTTAATTTTAAATTCTTTATATACTAACTTATTAAGCGTAATTATATTCAAAAAGTCCATAAAATACATTCTAAAGTTTTCTAATGTATATATGCCTCTCTTCTCAAAATACATTTTAACATTGCAGTGTACATTTGCTCTATAAAATAGATCAGGAACTAAGCTTTCAATTTCTTCCCCATCGATTTTATATGAAAGTTTTAGGTAAAATATAGGAAGCCTTAATTTATTATGTATGAATACTCTAACGTTTTGTCTATCCTTTACCCTTAAAATTATTTCTTTTTCGTTAAATTTTGCAAGGGTAAAATTAAATATCAATATAAGATAAAATAATTCGATGATTACTATAATTGTAACACCATAGAATATGATAAAAAAGATCTTTTCGTTAATAAATAGCGGAAGCGCAAATAAAATTACATAGATTATAATAAATGTGAATTTTACTTTAATCATCTCAGGATCCTAACTTTCAGGCACTATAGTGGATTTTAATATATCCAATAATATCTTTTCGTTATTAAATTTATTGATAAGCGCACTCTGACTGGGAATTAATCTATGAGCAAGAGTGCTGATTACATTGCTCTTTACATCTTCAGGTATGACGAAATCTCTTCCTAATATTAGAGCATTTGCTTGTGCGATTCTTTGAAGTGCCAAAGTACCCCTGGTGCTTACCCCTAAGAGCAAATTGCTATTATACCTTGTTCTATCGACTATATTGAGTATATACTTATTTATCTTATCAGATACATAAACTTCTCTACATTTTTTTTGAAGCAAAAGTATTTCTTCTTTTTTTACAATTGGATTTATTCTATCTAATGGATCATATTCCTTATACGTCTTTAAAATGATCTCTTCGTGATCTTTTGAAGGATATCCTATTGAAATTTTAAGCAAAAATCTATCAAGCTGAGCTTCCGGAAGCCTGAATGTGCCTTCATATTCTATAGGATTTTGTGTTGCAATGACCATGAATGGCGGCTGAAAGTTATAGTTTGTGTTCCATTCAGTGAGTATATTTTCTCCCATGACTTGCAGGAGTGCAGATTGAGTCTTTGCTGTAGCTCTATTGATTTCGTCGGCAAGTACTAAATTGGCAAAAATCGGTCCCTTCTTAAATTCAAAATCCATCGTCTTAGGATTATAAACAGAAACTCCTGTTATATCTGTTGGAAGCAGGTCTGGAGTAAATTGTATTCTGTTAAATGTTAGATCTAAACATTTAGCTAATGCCTTTGCTAAAGTTGTTTTACCTACTCCAGGCACATCTTCAATCAAAACATGTCCATTTGCAATCAACGCTTTTAAAATGCTTAAAATCACTTCACCTTTTCCTATGATGACTTCACTCATGCTATTTAATATTTTATTTAAAGTGATTACATAATTAAATTCCATCTTAAGGTATCCTCTCTTAGTAATGTTAAATATATTATAAAGAAAAATAAACTAATTTGCATTAGACTTTTTACAAAAAATTTATCTTTTTCTTGTACCAACAGCGACTATTTCATCTATTGGGGAATAAGTATCTCTATAAATGAATTTATCTTCTAAAATATTGCCATTTTTATCATAAGTTATACGATATATATCACAAATTATTCCATCTCTTGGTATTACTCTAGTTTCGTAGATACCGCTCCATAAAGTAGGGTCGTTAACATAAATCGATTTTGCAGGAATTATTTTTTTATTCGTGCAGTAGTACTGATAAGTCTTCCCTTTAAGTGCAGAAACATCTGAATATATGCTAAATGTTACATATTGATCTGCTACGCTCCCCTTTATGTATATTGGAAAATCATAAATATTCTTGAACTTAAAATCTACTACTCCATAGACAATAGTGGCATCTAATCCGGGAGAAATATAGTTAACCGGAAAACTATGATGCTGCCTCTGTATTGGAATAATATTAGCTCTGAGTATCGCACCATACAAAGTGCTGGATACTTGGCATATTCCGCCTCCAAAACCCTGTTCAAGCTTACCGTGTATTATTTCAGGGGCAGGGAAAAAACCTCTTTCTTGAGAAGTGTCCCCAACTGTATCGTTAAAGCTAAATACTTCACCTGGTAAAAGGATGGTACCATTAACAGCACTTACCCCTTTTTCAATATTCTTGATTCTTCCCTCTGTAGAATTTCCCAAATTTGTTGTAAAAGAAGAAATAATGCCATTTATTTGCTTTAAAGTGCTGTCATCAATCTTTGGTTTGACTACTTTAACAGGCACTTCTATGTTAATTGCTTCATCCTTATAATCATTTATATAGGTTGTAATTCTTCTACTTAGCTCGTCTTTATCAACTATTCTTCCATCTTCATGAGGCGTTATTGTAAAATTATTGCCACTTATCTTCAATTGTGCATTAACAGGCTCTTTATAGATATCCTTTAAAATGTCATTCAGCTCGCTGTTTAGGCTTGAATTGTCCAATTTAATCTGAAAATCAAAATCGACCCTCTGAGGCTTAATTATAGCTTTAAGTTTACCAATCAATGAAAAATCTTTTCCATATTGAAAAGCATTTTCAACAGCAGCATCCACATCGCTTTTAAGTCCTAATCTCTTTAATTTTAAATAATATTGCAGATTCTGAAAATTTAAATTAACATCTTTATCCTTTACTTTATCGACATAGCTTAAATTTATTATCATTAAGGCTTTTTCTTTGCTCATACCTGAAACATCGATATTTTTTATGTACACACCTTTATAAATTAGATTATCCCATGAATTAACAAAAAGTACAATCCTGTAAAAACCAATAATTAAAGCTATTATTATCAATGAAATTGTGCTTAAAGTGATGATTTTTCTTTTGCTCCATTTGATATTTAAATTTATGGAGTTCATATTTGTCCCCTTTACTAAACATTGTTATTCAAATATTTTTCTTACATATATTTTATAATTTTATATCATTTTTAGAACAAAAAAATTTAGAACTTCGGAATATATTTTATAATATGAAAATGAAATTAAATTGTTACACTTAATAATAGGAAATTATTTCTAGTTTAAGCATATAATAATAATGATGATTTATAAAATATTTGAAGCCCAAAAGCTTACTATGAATAATTTTTAGGAGAATTAATAAATGGAGAGAAATATCGACGTAGATGCTATATATGAAAAAATCTCAGTTAGTTTTGGAGATGACCTTATGCCACACTATAGGTTAAAAAATGATATAAATTTAACTAAAGATGAGGTACTAAATTTAGGAGAATCACCACAAGAAGTAAAGGAACATTCTAGGAAAATAATCGAAGACATGCTAAAAAGAAGAGATGATACTTTCACAAATGGAATAGACTTATTTAAAAACTTCATGTATATAGACATTGAAAAAATAGAAAAGACGAATAATGGTTGGGATTACTTCGATAAACCAGATAAATTAGAACTGTTAAACTTAATGTCCTCAATCGAGTTAATTGGGATCGTAACACCACTCTTAGTTAAAACTAAAG
>WQUF01000016.1 GCA_009785875.1 Oscillospiraceae bacterium
CAAAGATATACTAAAGTTATGCTAAGCTTAACAATACTTTTTTGATTATTAATACTTTGAGAATAAATTAGTAGACCCTATTTAGCAAACTTGAATGGCTAATTTTGGATACATTATGACGAACAGGGAGAATAATTCCTATCATCCTCTAATATTACTGTTTCCCATTCTTTTACTCAATTCTCTTATTTCGTCTATTAATAAAAATTTATTATCAGAAGATAGCCTCGGCTTTCTTCCAACCCTCTTTACCAATTCTAAGAATGTCCACCTGATATCAGGTAATTGTACCATTTCTTTTATAGCTAAGGATTGTTTGCGTGCATCCCTTGAATACAGTTTGATTAAATAAACATATTTCAAATAATACTTAGCTATTTTTTGGTCTCCATTGCCTTTGAAAGCTTTGTATCTATACCACAATAAAATAATCCAACAAAAAGGACCTAAATAAAAAGATTTTTCCTCTTCATTCAAAGGTTTTTTCTCTTTATTCAAAGGTTTTTTCTCTTTATTCTTAGATATCCCATATACCCAGCTTAAAAAATTTATAATTGTAAAAATACTCGCTAGTATTCCTATGTATTTAAAAATATTATCAATAGAACAATTATAATATACATAATCAAACATCATATTTAATATAAATTTTATTGAGATAATTCTTCGAGTACCAATTCTTTTAATTTATTAGGTAAGAGACCAAATTTTGATATTCTCTTTGCCCCTTCATCTTCTAATCCCTTAATAATATCCCCCTGTCTAACAATTGATAATACTATAATTGGAATAGATAATTTTAATTCCTGCTTTACATAATTAAATAATCCTATTCCATATTCTACCAAATCTTGAGGTTTTTCTATTCTGTTCCAAAATTCTTCTTCTGTTTCTTTAGGTTCAGTAGCATTTGTCAACGAACGAGGAATTATTAAATCTAACAGTATCAAACATAAATCTTCTTTATGTTTATTCAATTCAACAACAGCTTGATCAAAACTTTCTGCAGCTATTATTTCATAACCTTCTTTTGTTAATGGTCTTGTGAGACCTCTTAAATGATAATAATCGTCCTCTACCCAAAGGATTTTCTTATTTTTCTTTTCACCCATAATTTTTCTTTATTTTTTATATTTGTTAAATTTAACTGTAAATTTTGTTAAAAAAGCTCCACCTTCTTGACGATCACTGGTACAGGATATTTTTCCTCCATGAATGGTTTCTATTACCCATTTTACATGATTTAACCCTAAACCGGCTCCGGTCCTGTTTCGGTCTTGCGACAGATAACCTCGATATCTTGCTTCATAAATTTTCTCATCTTTTTCTTCTGCTGTTATTCCTACACCATAATTACTAAACATAACGCCAACACTATCTTTATCAAAAAAAATTTTAATAGAAACATATCGTTTTTTGGAACTTGGAACAGTTTTATAAGAATATTTTACGGCATTATGTAATAAGTTTCTCCATGCTAAATCTATATGTTCAGGATGCATTTCTATGGGAGACAAATAATATTTTGATAATTTAGAAAAATCAAGTTCTATTTTATCATTTGTTACAGTATCAATAACATCGAATATTTCGTTTTGATTCAAATAACAATATTCAACCAATTCGCTTATATTCTTTATTCTCAAATCATTGTTTTGCTTTCTGATAATAAAATGAGACGTTTCTTTTGGAAAAGAAACAAATTTCTTGTTAATAATTATTTTGTATATCAAATTAATATCTTTTAAATCACTTATTTGAAGTGGAAAAATATCATCAAATATTTTGATTGTTATTTTTAAATCACATCTTTTTTCTTTAGCTTCAGCTTTGAACATTTCGCAAGCCCCATAAAGAGATGTTGCAATATGTTTTTTAACAAAGTCAGTATCTCCTTCCTGAATGGTTTTCAAGGAACTACTCCCATGTAATATGTTTTCAACAACTAAGCGTAACCCTTGTATTTCATTGAATAAATGTGTTGCATCTTCCTGTGTTGCATCATCCGAATGAATTTCTTCTACTAAATTAGCGGCATCTATTAGAATAGACGTCATTGGTAAAGATAAAGTATGTGAGACTCTTTCAAAAAACGATTCTATACGATTTTTCTCATCTACTAATTTTTTTATATTTGATTGATTGTCATAGTTTTTTCTACAAATGCCTTCGATTAAATTAGCAAAAGATCGCAAATTCGACAATAAACTGTTAATTTCATTCAATGAACATATTTTACTTTGATTTTTATCTTTCTCTTTCTGAAATGCTTCTTTATAATTATTAGCAAGGTCCGGATATTTATTACATATTTTTATCAACAAAGACTCTGCTTCATTTTTTAAAATACGTTGTCCAGTAATTACTGCACCAATAACTTTATTTCTAATCTTTATTGGGGCAATCATATCAATCATTCCTAAAGATTCACAATAATAATATTTTGTTTCAGGATTTTTTGAATTAAAGAGTTTTTCCGCATTTTTTAAATCACAAGCATTACATACTTCGAAATTTGTCTTTCGATGTACCTTGCAGATTTCTGACCAAAGATCTTCCGTTTTCGGAATCTCACCAATAATTTTTAACTCATCTTTCAAATCGCGATAAACAATTTTCATACCTGAATTAAATTTAACGCAAAATCCCGTAAGTAAATAGGCTAAAGTTGTCTCATCTATTAAATCTAATAACAAAATTTTCTCTTCGTTTATTACATCTTTGTTTTTCATAAAAACCTATTTTATTTGTGCATAACCCTCAATCTGATCAATCCTTGTTT
>WQUF01000017.1 GCA_009785875.1 Oscillospiraceae bacterium
TTTATTAAGATATTCAATTATATCCTTAAATGTTCTATGTTCTATTTCACCAGTATCTCTATGTATTACCATGAGCCTCGATGAGCTTCTGTCTTCTAAAGGTTTTTGTGCTATGAGTTCCTCAGGTAATTCATAATTGTAATCGCTTAATTTCATATTTTATTCCTTATCGTTATCAAAAAATTCCAGCTGTTTCATCAGTTCATTGATGGGTTTATTCCTTTTTTTATTCAAGTGAGAATAGGCTTTATCTGATGCGACCCTTCCCCTTGGAGTCCTTATGATAAACCCTCGCTGCATTAAAAATGGTTCATAAACATCCTGAATAGTATCTATTTCTTCTGCTATAAAAAAAGAAAGGGTTTCAATTCCAACCGGTCCTCCGTTAAAATTATCGATTATAGCGTGTAGGATTTTGTTGTCAATGGTATCGAGACCTTCCTCATCTATATCCATAATTGTTAGAGCATCTTTTGCAATATTTAAAGTGATGATCCCTTTATTCTTAACATCGGAATAATCCCTGACCCTTTTTAACAGCCTATTTGCAATTCTAGGAGTGCCTCTTGATCTTCTTGCGATCTCTAAAGCGGATTCTTCATTGATTTTAACCTTTAGTATCTTTGCTGAGCGTGTGATTATCTCTTTTAATTCATTTACTGAATAAAAATCCATTGAGCTTAATACACCAAATCTATCTCGAAGTGGAGAAGTTAAAAGCCCAATTCTCGTTGTGGCACCAATTAAAGTAAATTTCCTAAGATCGAGCCTTATGGATTTAGCCTGTGGTCCTTTTCCAATTATTATATCAAGGGCAAAATCTTCCATTGCAGGGTAGAGTATTTCTTCTACAGTTCTATTTAATCTGTGTATTTCGTCTATGAATAAGACATCATAATCATTTAAACTGGTTAAAATAGCAGCAAGATCTCCAGCTTTTTCAATTGCAGGTCCTGATGTTATTTTTAAATTCCCACCCATCTCATTTGCTATGATATTTGCTAAAGTCGTTTTGCCAAGACCTGGTGGGCCATAAAGTAAAACATGATCTAGGGCTTCTTTTCTTATCTTTGAAGCTTCTATAAAGATCTTCAATTTTTCTTTCACCTTGGTTTGACCTATGTATTCATTTATCCTCTTTGGCCTTAAACTATATTCATTTTGCTCATCTTCTTTGATATATTCAGATGACACTATTCTTTCTTCTTCCATTTTCACCACCATCATTCAAAAAGAAACTTAAGAGCTTCTTTTAAAATTTCTTGAAGTTCTGTTTTATCTTTTACGTGTAAAAGAGCTTTATCGCTTTCTTTTTCGCTGTACCCAAGAGCCATAAGAGCGTCTTTTGCTTCACTCATCAAATCATTACGGCTAAGTGCCACTTCTGATGAATTATCGCTATCTATTACTTCAGCAGGTTTTACTTTATCTTTTAATTCCAATATGATCCTTTGAGAGAGTTTCTTTCCAACTCCTACAGCTCTTGAAAGCGATTTGTCATTACCAGTATATATATCATACTTGATTTTGGTTACAGAATTGATGGATAAAATCGACAATGCAGCTTTTGCTCCTAAACCGCTTATCGTCAATAATTTGTTGAATAGATCAAGCTCTTCCATAGATGTAAAGCCATATAACCCTATGAAGTCTTCTCTTACAATCTGCTGAATATATAATTTTATCTCTCCTCCAATAGAAGGAAGCTCAGAGATCGTGTTCCCTGATGTGAATATTTTATATCCAATACCACAATTATCTATTACTATGTAGTCTTTAGTTAAATAAGCATAAATTCCTTTGATATAATGATACAAAGAGAAATCCCTCCTCTCTTTATATTAATTTATAAGTCTAATCAATTATTAAGTGTCTCAATAAATTCCTCATTTAAACTTGTAGCATCAGCAATATCTTTGGTTGACATACCTTTTTGTTCTTTACTGTATTAATCGTGCCTTTATCTCCATGACTTCTTCTTCTGACAATTCTGTGCCTTGTATTACCTGTTCAGCTGTTAAACCTATTTTTAAAAGATTCTCCGCTATTTCTATTTGCTTTTTTTCATACCTTTTTTTAGACCTTCTTTTATTCCTTCAATTTTTCCTTCTTTTCTTCCTTCTTTTCGCCATTTATCAAAGCTCCATACTGATTCAGCCATCTGAATCGCCTCCTTCTCTATTTTGGTATAGCTTTTATAATTAATTTGTCTGATAGCTGAAACATCATTTTAATAATCTCGTCCATATTTAAAGGTACTTTTTTCTTAGTTTTATTTGCAGGCATTAATATTTATCTCCAATCTTCCTTTTTAAATCAATTTTAGAAGTCTTTTTATCAGTATGGACAACTCAATTAGTTTTTAATCAAATAGATTTTATCATTAATATTATTTTATCATATTTTTTAAATCTACAACAGCTTTGATTTATTAGTATAGTACTCCAAATTGGTTTTTATAACTTTTTCGATCATTCCCACACCCTCCTGATCAATAATATTAAACCATTCAATTTTTACTATACTATGAATTTTAGAATCCATTTGTTACAATTTTAAAAATATATTTTATTGCTAAATAATTGGTCAATATTTTGAAAGTCTTCACATATAATATTATAACTAATCTGTTTTAAAGGAGTTTGCCATGAAAAAAGAAAAACCAGAAAGAATTATACTTGGAGAAGACTTAAGACCCAATTATAGGCTAAAAAATGACCCAATTAAAATTACAGAGGTGGAAATTCAATTAAATCCTTCC
>WQUF01000018.1 GCA_009785875.1 Oscillospiraceae bacterium
AGCAAACTATACGAAATATATGAAAAACTTAAAAAATAAGGTGATACCTTGAATAGAATTAACCTTTTGGATAAAGATACATATAATAAAATAGCAGCTGGGGAGGTTGTAGAAAGACCATCATCTGTAATCAAAGAATTGATAGAAAACTCAATAGATGCAAATAGCAGAAATATCCATATATTCGTTGAAGACGGCGGAAGGAAAAGCATAAAAGTTTTAGACGATGGAGAAGGAATACATCCTGATGATATGGAAAAAGCATTTATGCCTCATTCCACCAGCAAGATAAAAAACATAGATGATATATACAATATAAAGTCAATGGGATTTAGAGGAGAAGCTCTTCCCAGCATAGCATCTGTTTCAAAGGTTACCTTAAAGAGCAAGATAAAAGAACTAGATTTAGGAAGAGAAATAGAAATATGGGGTGGAAGCGTTAGATCTGTTAAAGAGGTTGGAATGCAGACAGGAACTGTAGTATCTGTGAAGGATATCTTTTATTCCACGCCAGCGAGGCTTAAATTTTTAAAACCTCAGAGCCTCGAATTTTCAAGCTTAAGCGATGTAGTCACTAGAATTGCACTTGGAAATTTAAATGTATCTTTTAACCTGTACAAAGATGATAAAAAGGTGTTCTTTACAAATGGGAACGGGAACCTAAAAGAAGCTATTTTTTCAATTTATGGCAAAAACTTTTCCGACAATTTAATAAATGTCCTTTTCTCTAAAGATATAGGTGCTATTTCAGGGGTCATAGGAGATGAATCCATATCCAGAGGAAATAGAAACAATCAGACTTTGTTCATAAACAATAGATATATAAAGAATAAATCATTGGTGGTAGCAGTTGAAAATGCGTTCAAATCCTTCATAATGATAAATAAATTCCCGTTCTTTGTATTGAATATTGAAATGTTTCCTGACTTTGTGGATGTAAATGTTCACCCTCAGAAAATGGAAGTCAAATTCTTAAATGAAAGAGAGGCTTTCTCTTTGGTTTTTGAAGGGGTTCACGAGGCACTGAGATTGCACTTTAAGAAACAAAACTTTCAAATAGAAGACGAGTATAAGCCTTATGAAAATATATTAAAAGAACAGATGAAGATAAGCGAAGTTGAAATTCCATATGATTTGAATTCCAATAGCCACCAGGTTTATAATTTAAATGAAAAAGCTGATAAGGCGATAGAAGGTAAATTCCCAAAGCTCTCTGTTATAGGACAATTTAATAATTCGTATATAATTTCAGAATTTAAAGGGGATTTATATATGATAGATCAGCACGCTGCTCATGAAAAGATAAATTTTGAAAAGTATATGAGAGATATTAAAGAGAGGAAAGTTATAAGTCAAGTTCTTCTCACTCCACTAGTTATCGAATTGACTGCTTCCGATGAAGCATATATGGAAGATAATAAAGAGATATTTGAGACAGCAGGATTTATTTTCGATCATTTTGGGAAAAATACTCTAGCTTTAAAAGGAGTCCCTGTGTTTACTGAAAATTATGATCCTAAATCCATATTTATGGATGTTTTAGTAAATTTACAGTCTATGGGATCAGGCACTGAAAGCGAAGTGATGTACGATAAAATTGCAAAAATAGCGTGCAAATCTTCTGTTAAAGCGATGGATCGTTTAAGCAGAGAAGAAATGGTATCGCTTATAGATGAACTTAGATTTATAGATGCACCATTTACTTGTCCACATGGCAGACCTACCATTATCAAATATTCGCTTAAAGATATTGAAAAATGGTTTAAAAGGATATAGAATAGATGAGAAAGATTTTGGTAATAACTGGCCCTACCGCAATAGGAAAGTCAAAAATTGCCATTTTAGTATCTAAGGATTTAAATGGTGAAATTATTTCATGCGACTCTATGCAGATTTATAAAAAATTGAATATAGGCTCTGCTAAGATAAGCTTAGACGAAATGGGAGGAGTGACTCATCACCTGATCGATTTTTTATCTCCCTTTGATTCTTTTAGTGCAGCTGATTTTAAAGAGCTTTGTACATCAAAGATCGATGAGATACTTGAAAATGGAAAGGTTCCTATATTAACTGGCGGTACGATGATGTACATGGATTCAGTTATAAAAAATTATGATTTTACGAACACTTATCGGGATGATGATTATAGAGATTATTTAGAAAATTTAGCAAATGAAAAAGGAAGAGAATATGTACATTCACTTCTTCGTGAAATAGATGAAACATCTTATAGCAAAGTACCATATAATAATTTAAAGAGGGTAATAAGAGCTTTGGAGGTTTATAAGCTGAGCGGAAAACCATTTAGTGAACATAAATCTTTAAATGAAACTGAAATACTTTATGATTACACATATATAATCCTATATATGGATAGGAACAGGTTATATGAGAGGATAGAGAAAAGAGTCGATAAGATGCTGGAATCAGGTCTAGTCGATGAAGTTATAAGCCTTAAGAAGATAGGACTTTCTGTTTTAAATCAATCTATGCAAGGCATAGGATATAAGGAAGTTTTAGACTATTTAGATGAAAAAATTGATTATGAAGCCATGGTTTCTTTGATAAAGAAAAGGAGCAGAAATTACGCCAAGAGGCAGCTCACATGGTTTAGAAAGGTAGAAAACTCATATTGGTTAAATATAGAGGAATATGATGATCTAAGTCATTTAAAACAGAAAATAATAGATTTATATAATGGTTTAGGATAAATAAAATAAAGGATTTTATTAAAATTTATAGAAAATATTAA
>WQUF01000019.1 GCA_009785875.1 Oscillospiraceae bacterium
GTATTCGGATAGATAAAGAGTTGAAAAAACAGGCGGAACAACTTTTTAACGAAATCGGCATGAACCTGACCACTGCCTTTACAGTCTTTGTTAAGCAAGCTATTAGAGATGGTGGTTTCCCTTTTGATATTAACGTTAATAGCAATTCTGCAAATGCTCATCGTCAATATATACTTGAAGAGTTAAACAAGGCGAAAAAGGAAGCAAACAGCCCTGACGCAGTTTGGCACAGCGAAGAAGATGTAACGACTATGTTGGATAGTGATTAGGGAATAATCCTTATATTTGCGAACGTTTCATTGACGATCCTGATTACAGAAAGCTGGTAATGGGGGATTATCTCGTCTTTTACATGGTGGATGAAGAAAAGAAAATGATAGAAATCCACCGAATTTTACATGGAGTGCGAGATGCCAAGCGTCACTTGGATTAGATTACAATATTGAATTGTCAGCTAGATTCCTAATATTTCTTATTTGTCAAATAAAAAAAAATAAAGGCTTTCAGCTCTTATTATTTTAAGTTTAATATAAAGTTCAATAAATAATAATTGTGTAGGCTTAAATCAAGTAGTTATGAATAGAAACATAGATTTGAAGCCATTATTTACCATTTCATGAATTAAAATGTGCACATTTTTAGTGAGTTTAATTCCTTAAAAACTAGTCATTTATATAGATAAAAAATTGTATAAATGGTAAAATGTGTTTGAACTCTTAAAAATTAAAAATTAAGAAGGGTGGGGAGCATATTGGCTTATTATTTAATAGGAAAATTAGTTAGACAGTTGAGAAAGCAGCGTGGCATGACTCAAGAAGAATTAGCCGATGGAATTTTATCCAGGACTAATCTATCGAGACTTGAAAACGGCGAACAACTTCCACATAAGGATAAGCTGGATGTACTTCTGCAAAGGTTAGGACTAAACTCACATGAAGCTTATAGCCATTATTTAAGCGTAAAAGAATTTGATTTCTCTGTAAAATGCGATGATATTTTAAGCCTTATCGCTAACAATAAAAATGAAGAGGCTGAAACCTTGATAGATGAACTCTCTGCATTTCCTGAATTTAATGAAGGAATTAAAAAGCAATTATTACTGTCCTATAGAGCCTTTATAATGATTAATTTAAAACAAGATAATTATGAAATAAGAAAATTTATATTAGAGGCTTTACAGATCACAATTAAAAGCTTTTCTGAAAAATATATATCTGATTACTTTCTTTCAGACCAAGAGACAAGATTAATAAATGCCTTATCTATAACTTATTTAAACGATAATAACCTGGTCAAGGCTATAGAAATATTAGAAAAATTAAAAGAAAGTTTTGAAGCTTCAAAAATAGATGAAGAACAGAAGTTCAAGTTATATTCGTTGGTATTGTTTAACTTATCAAAGTACTATGGATTAAATAAGAGATATTCAGATGCTGTAAATATTTGTGATTATGCAAAAGAATTATGTTTAAAGACAAATAATATGAGACGGTTACCTGGTTTTATATACAATAAGGCATATAATTTATGTGAATCAGGACATAAAGAAGAGTGTATACCTCTTTTATATCAAGCTTATTATGGGTTTGATATGATGGAAGATAACTATAGGAGCAATATAGTAAAAAACCATGCTAAAGAAAAGCATGGTATAGATTTTGATGAAAATAATTGCTAACCTTATACTGTATATGGTGGAAGATCACTTAATGGTACTATCTCCACGATAGGTGGTGTAGAAATATTACTGTTTTTAGGTGGATTAGCATTTTTAGCAAATGCAGTTACAGAAGTTGAAAGTAATATTGACGCAAGTAAACAAGCTGCGAGTAATTTCTTTTTCATTTTTACCATCCTTTAATAGATTAAATTTTTATGTACAATATATGTATTAATGATTGTTAATTTTTAGTACTTAATTTATTTTAATAATTATGTTTAATTTTAACAATCTCGAATTGCGCACCTTTTTTCAAATAAATTGCGCAATTCGATAATATTTGTATTTTGTCTAATTTAATCCGAGTTTTTTCTTGCTATAATTCAATATTTCAATAGTATCATGCCATCTTTTTTCCGAGCTAGGTGAATTTAAAGTGACAATGATCAATTTTTTACCTTTAACATCAAAAGCAGAAACCAGGCATCTCCCGGCTAAACCAGTGAACCCGGTTTTTACTCCAGTAGCTTCTGGAACCAAATACAATATTTTGTTGATATTGTTATAATTCCTGGTGAAATTACTTTTTTCAGCAATAACTGATTTTGTAGATACGAGAGTGCTGAATATCTCATTCTTCATAGCTTCCCTTGTAAGCATTGCTAAATCATATGCAGATGAAAAATGATTCTGACTATCCAAACCATGAGGAGATTCAAAGCTTGCTCCAATTACGCCTAAGCTGGAAGCATATTCATTCATTATCTTAGCAAAGCCTTGTACACTTCCTCCGATGTGTTCAGCAATTGCAATAGCTGCATCATTTCCTGATTGAAGCATAAGCCCGTGCAAGAGCTCAAAAACCGTGATCTCCTCCCCTTTTTTATATCCAATCGTGCATCCCCTAACGCTTGCTGCATTTTGTGAAATAACAGCTTTTTCCTCTAAATTCCCATAACTTATTGCAACAAGCGCAGTCATGATTTTAGTCGTGCTAGCCATTGGAATTTGCTTGTGACAATTTTTCTCGTAGATTATCTCCCCTGAATCCTGATCTATTGATATTGCTGCATATGTATCTTCAGCAATATTTATAGCTTTTTTAGTTTCAAATGAAGATAACAATAAAAAGTTTATTATAATTAAAACAAACATAAATTTCTTCATAATTTACCTGCCTTATGATTTATTTCAATTTTTTATTGTGTCCATGATTATAAAAAAAATTCATTTTAAAATAAAAAAATAAAATCTAGATAGTTTAAATCTAAATTTTATCATATAATAAAACTATGAATCTATTTAGGAGGCAATTATGCTAAGAGATTTTTTTGCTTGTTATTATAAAATCAGTGAAATTTATAAATTTAAAGAGTATAGCTTAAAGAGAGCATTCATTCATTTAATCATTTTAACCCTTATCTTTGGCAGTGTTCAGGGATATATTAAAACAAACAGCTTAAATAAAGAATTTAACCTGGTAATCAATGCCATGTCCACTTGGAATTTTACAATACAAGATGGTAAATTTATCATTGAAGATGCTCCAAAAAGTATAGATATAAATGATCTTACTATATATTTCCCTAAAGATAATGAAAAGCCTAATTTTGACGAGAATAGAGGATATCTCATCATTGATGCTGACAAAACTGAAGCTTATGTAGGCGGTTCAATCACCGAGTTGCCTGGTTTTAGTTTTGGAAATTTATCAAAAGATGACTTCCTATCATCATTGCGTTATGTCAATGTGATTTTAAATACATTTTCTTTTATACTGACGTTAATTTTATTCTTCATAAGTAAAATAATTTCTGCATATTTTATAGCAGCACTAATAAATAGCTCCATTACAGCTAAATTGCTGAAATACAAATTTAGCGATTTATTCAAATTATCATTTTATATAATGACTCTCGTAGTCACAATACAGAGCATATTTTTTGCTTTAGGGTTTGACATGTTTTTACAAGTGGCTGCTTCTGCATTATTTACGTTTATTTCATTTATAATGCTTAAAGTTGTTCTTCAGTATGAATTTAAAAAAACTCATAGCTAATTAAAAAAGTGCCTTTATTCTAAACATTAAAGGCACTTTTTATGCTATTACAATAAAAAACAAGTTTTTTCTAGCCACTAACCACTAGCCACTAGTCACTAACTCTTTATATAAGAAAACCACAGCTATAAATAAGCAAATAAATTCCGCCAAGAATATGATATACATAAATACACTATTAAAATATGCATTGCTGGTTATATTTGCTAATTTTACCATTACAATGCTTCCCATTAAATTAAAAACGCAGTGCATGATGATACCAGGATAAATTGAATGAAAGCTGTAAGCTATAAATCCTAAGACTATTCCTAATAAAAAAGCATATATACCTTGTACAATATTTCCATGTAAAATACCAAATAAAGCTCCCTGAATTAAAATTGCAAGTATGTAGTTTTTAGTTTTTGATATTATTTCGTTTAAAATAAGTCCTCTAAAAACAATTTCTTCCATTATCGGTATGAATATCACTAAAAATAAAACCATTATTGGGTCGTGAGTAAAAAGCTCAAGCACTTTAGATGTACCACCATAAGATTTAAAAATCAAGCTTAAAAAAATTGTGACCATAGTGATAACAGGTATAAGCCCTAAAGTTAAAAATATGCAGTACAAGTAAAGCTTATTGTCAGCATTTTTAAATCCACAGAAGTCAAAAAACTTTCTATTTCTAACTTTTGTTACTAAAATAAATAAAATTAAACTTACTATAATGGCTAAAAAATATGAAGTTTTGTTTAAGTTTAAAAAACAAGTTAAAGGGTTTGTTCTACGTGCATATCCTGTAATAGAGTAAATGAATGAGACAAAAAAGCCTGAAGCATTCATAACAATAAAATAAATCAATGCATATACAATAGCCCATATTAAAGAACTAAAAAATTTGTACATGGAATTCTCCTCAATAAATTAATTAATACATTAATATGGATCTATTTACATTATTATTACTTGTCAAATATTTTTAATATTTCAACGTCGTATTCATAGTCAGGTGCTTCTACCTTAACTTTTATATTCACCTTTTTCTTAAATAATGCAATGCCAATTGGAGAATCTATGCTAATTTTCATCTTACCAATATCAGCTTCAACAGAACTTACTAATGTGATTTCTTCAACAGTATCTGTATCATAAAATTTCACAAGAGCTCTCCTATTTATATTTAGCTGATCATTTGATTCATCTTCTTCAATTATTTCCACAGATTTTAACATGTTTTCAAGTTCTTGTATTCTGGTTTCGTTTAATGATTGATCTTCTTTAGCAGCACTATAGTCAGCATTTTCACTTAAATCGCCTTGTGCTCTTGCATATTTAATTGCTTCTTTGATTTCTTTTCTCACTGAAATCTTTCTATGTTCCAATTCTTCTTCAAGTTTTTTTTTGCCTTCAAGAGTTACTTTTATGTGATCCATCTTAACCTCCAATTATCGATACTTAAACGATTTTTAAATTTTGTAGTAAATAAATAAAAACTTAAATTTGTTTTCTAAGATGCTTAATTTAATTATATATTTAAATCATTGCCTAAAACAATATTATATTTTAATTTATTAAAAATCCATTCTTTATGATTATTAACATATTTTAAGAAAAACTTATACCAATTTGAAATTTTTACTTTCTTAAATTGTATCAAAATCGTTGCTCTTTGCACATAATATTGTATAATTTGTAAGTAGACTATTTCTTAATATGAATGTGAGGAAAACTTATGAACATGGAAAATGAAAACACGCTTGAATATTTAAAAAAGACCAATATCAACACGAATTTAGGGTTAAATTTAGATGAAATTAATTCTAGAAATAAAAACAATGAAGTGAATAATTTTAAAAAATCACCTGATAAAACTGTTAAAGACGTTATTTTTAAAAATACCTTTACTCTATTTAACTTCATAAATTTACTTTTAGCTAGTCTAATTATCATCACTGGTTCTTACTTAAACTTAACCTTTATGGTACTTATCATATTAAATACAGCTATTGGAATATTCCAGGAAATAAGAGCAAAAAAGACCATTGAAAAATTATCCTTGCTAAAAGAATCCTCAGTTTCTGCTTTAAGAAATGGTGAAATTTTAGAGATAAAGAAAAATGAAATTTTAAAAGATGATATATTGATATTAAAAAAAGGAATGCAGATCCCTGTTGACGCTATCATAGTTGACGATAAAACTATGGAAGTAGATGAGTCTTTGCTCACTGGTGAGTCAGATTTTATTAAAAAAAAGTATGGAGATTTAGTATACTCCGGAAGCTTTGTAATGCAAGGACAATCAAAAGTTCAAGTATATAAATACGGGAAAGATACTTATATAAATAAATTGAGCGAGGAAGCAAAAAAATATAAAATTACAACCTCTGAGCTTTATAAGAGCATTCAAAAAATAATCAGGATAGTCACTGTCATAATAATACCAACAGGTATTATACTATTTATAAATCAACTTTTTTTTGTTAAAAATCAAGTATGGCAAAATGCTCTTTTAGGTTCTGCATCTGGAATAATAGGCATGATCCCTGAAGGTCTGGTGCTTTTAACCACTGTCGCTTTAGCTATTGGTGTCATTAGGCTCTCTATGATAAAGACTTTGACTCAAGATATAAATGCAATAGAAACGCTAGCAAGAGTCGATACTTTGTGCCTTGACAAGACTGGAACTTTAACAGAGGGAAAATTAAAAGTAAACGATGTTGTTTATTTTGCAGACGATAGTAGCTATTTAGATAAAATCCTATATACTATTATTAAAAGCGATACAGAGCAAAATGCATCCACTGAAGCCTTAAAGGAACACTTTAAGGAAAAATCAGATATAGGTTTTGATCTTCAAATTAAAACACAAATACCATTCTCTTCTGAAAAGAAATGGCAGGCCGTCGAATTTATAAATAATGGTACATGGATTTTAGGGGCTCCTGATATGATAATAAAAGAAGATCATATCTTAGAAAAATCCAATGAATACTCAAATCAAGGGTTTAGAGTCCTTGCAGTTTTAAATAGTGTAGAACCTCTTGATGGTGATCGTATTCCGGAAAATAGAGAGACCAAAATGTTAATAATACTTGAGGATAAAATAAGAAAAGAAGCTTCTGAAATATTAAATTATTTTAAGGAGCAAAGAGTATCCATTAAAATAATCTCTGGCGATAACCCATTTACTGTTAAAAATTTAGCAAGGCAGGTTGGACTTATCGGTGAATCTGTGGATTTAAATACCATCTCAGCTGATTTAAATTCTTTAAAAGACATTGTAGAAGAAAATACCATTTTCGGCAGGGTTAAACCCGAGGAAAAGAGTCTGCTTATAGAAGCGATGCAAAAAAATGGTCATATGGTTGCAATGACAGGAGACGGAATAAATGATATTTTAGCTCTTAAAAAATCTGACTGTGGAATAGCTATGGCATCTGGGAGCGAAGCTACTCAAGCAGTTGCCCAATTTGTTCTTCTGGATTCAAAATTCACATCGCTTCCTGAAGTTATTAGACAAGGTCGAAGAGTGATCAATAATATATCCAGAGTTGCATGTTTATTTCTAGTCAAGACGTTTTATTCGTTATTGCTGTCAGTGCTCATGATACTTGGATCTTTAGCATATCCTTACGAGCCGATACAGATTTCTCTTGTAAGCTTCTTTGCTGTTGGAATGCCTAGCTTTCTTTTAGCACTTGAGCCAAATGATGCACCTATAAAAGGGAAATTCTTTAGAAGGATTTTGGCCACATCACTTCCTAGCAGTATAGTGATTGCAATTATGACTTTTTTAATGCTAAATATAAATAGATTTTTAGCATCATCTAATAGAGAATTGTCAAGGCAAGAAATATCTGCTACCGTCATAATATATATAGGTTTAATTCAAATTTGGACATTATATACTGTCTGCAGACCATTGAATAAGTGGAGAAGGACTGTAGTGTTAGCTGTATTAGCCTTATTCATAGCTTGCTTTTTTATAAGACCTTTGAGAGATTTATTTAACTTTGTAGTGCCACCTTTAAATTCATTATTAGCAGTATTTGCTTTTATTATAGTATCCATCATCTTAATCTGGGTAATTAGAAAATATCTGTGGAGATCTTTTCTAAGAGATAAAAAATAAATATTATATGTTCAAATTGGAGGAATATCAGTTGATTACAGTAACAAATATAGGTTTAAGATACGGAGGAAGAAAGTTATTTGAGAACGTCAATTTAAAATTTACACCTGGCAACTGCTATGGTGTCATAGGCGCAAATGGAGCAGGGAAAAGTACTTTTTTAAAGATATTATCAGGTGAAATCGAAGCAAATACAGGTGAAGTATCTATTTCGCCAAATACTAGAATATCTATTTTAAAGCAGGATCAATTTCAATACGATGATGTGGAAGTGTTAACTACCGTCATCATGGGAAATGAAAAGCTGATTAAGATCATGAAGGAAAAAGAGGAGATCTATGCTAAGCCAGATTTTTCTGATGAGGATGGAATTAAAGCAGCTGAACTTGAAGCAGAGTTTTCCGACATGAACGGCTGGGAAGCTGAATCTGAAGCATCAACCATACTCCAGGGTCTTGGTATTAGAGCAGAACTTCACTATAAACTCATGAAAGATCTATCTGGAGGAGAGAAAGTAAAGGTACTCCTTGCTCAAGCTCTATTTGGAAAACCTGAAGTTTTGCTCATGGATGAACCTACTAACAATTTAGACATTAAGTCCACTGCTTGGGTTGAAGAATTTTTGATAAATTTTGAGGGCATTGTGATCGTTGTATCTCATGATAGATATTTTTTAAATAAAGTGTGCACCAATATGGTGGATATCGACTTTGGAAAGATAAAATTATATGTTGGCAATTACGACTTTTGGTATCAATCCAGCCAGCTTGCACTTCAAATGCTAAAAGATCAAAACAAGAAAAAGGAAGAGAAGATCAAAGACCTTCAAGAGTTTATCCAGAGGTTTAGTGCAAATGCTTCAAAGTCAAAACAAGCTACCGCAAGGAAGAAATTGTTGGATAAGATCACTTTAGACGATATAGAGCCATCTTCAAGGAGGTATCCTTTTGTAGGGTTTAAGCCTGATAGAGATGTGGGAAACGATATACTATTTGCAAAAGGCATTTCAAAGACGATTTCAGGCGTAAAAGTCTTAAATGATGTTAGCTTTACGGTTTTAAAAAACGATAAAATTGTATTTTTAGGAAATGAAATAGCTTGTACTACTTTATTTCAGATATTGACCGGAGAAATGGAGCCTGACGAGGGAAGCATTAAATGGGGAGTGACCATCACAAAATCATATTTTCCTAGGGATAATTCAAAATTCTTTGATGATGTGGATTTAAACTTAATAGACTGGATGAGGCAGTTTTCAGAAGAAAAATCTGAAAGCTATTTGAGAGGTTTTTTAGGGCGAATGCTTTTCTCAGGAGATGAAGCTTTAAAGGCTGCAAAAGTATTATCTGGAGGTGAAAGAGTTCGATGCATGCTATCCAGAATGATGCTCTCTCACTCAAATATGCTCATTTTAGACCAGCCTACGAATCATTTGGATCTTGAGTCCATAACAGCTTTAAACAATGGGCTTATGGATTATAAGAGCAATATATTGTTCACATCCTTTGACCACGAGTTCATTCAGACCATCGCAAATAGGATAATAATATTGACTGAGGATGGTGTCATAGACAAGAGGATGGCTTATGATGAATATTTGGAAAGCTTATAAAAGTGGCTGTTTATACGCTTCAGCGTATAAACAGCCACTTAAAGCTAAATCATGCTTAATGATGAATATCATCACCTGCAACACCAGTTAACTCGTTAAACTCGCCACGCTTCACATAATGAGTATGCAATAGCTCATGGGATAAATGCCCACCAGCTTCGCCAAGGAAGTTATCATATAGCTTTTTTACAAATGGATTTTCGTGAGATTTGCGCATTTCTTTGCTCTCGTCTTCCATATATAAACCGGAAAGGCGCTTAGTTCTTACATCAGGATCTTTGGAACGTGGTTGACCACCGCCCATGATACATCCACCTGGACATCCCATCACTTCTATGAAATGATAAGGTGATTCTCCTTTTTTGATCTGTTCCACGAGCTTATGTGCACCTGCAAGTCCGCTTGTCACAGCTATACGAGCAGTCACTCCTTCGAGGAATTTATATTCAGGTAGCGTATCCTTAAAAGTCACTTGAGCTTCTTTCACTTGATCGAGTCCGACGATAGGAGTAACATGCAAATTTTCAAATGGTAATTCTCTTCCTGTCACAAGTTCATAGACTGTTCTCAGTGCAGCTTCCATGACACCACCGGTGAGACCGAAAATATCTGCTGCTCCAGTAGACATACCCAGTGGATTGTCAAATTCCTCATCAGGCAGCGAATTAAAATCTATTCCCGAAGCTTTTATCATATTGCCGAGTTCCCTGGTAGTAAGTACAGCATCCACATTTGGACATCCTCTATTTTGCATTTCTTCTCGCTCTATCTCGAATTTCTTGGCTGTACATGGCATAACGGATACAACGAACATATTCTCTGGCTTCAAATTGATGTTATCCGCATAGTAGCTTTTTGCGACAGCACCAAGCATGGTGTGTGGTGATTTGCATGTAGATAAATGCTGAAGCTGGTCAGGATACTGGTGTTCCACATATTTGATCCAACCAGGGCTACAACTTGTCAACATAGGTAGTACCGCTCCCTTGCCCGTTAGAGCATCTTTCAGCCTATGCAGTAATTCCGTACCCTCTTCAATTATGGTAAGATCTGCTGCAAAATCTGTATCAAATACATCATCGAATCCAAGTCTGCGTAAGGCGGCTGCAAGCTTTCCTGTGACACGTACACCAGGTTCCAGACCAAATTCCTCTCCTATTGCAACTCGGACAGCTGGTGCAATCTGCACAACTGTGCGCAACGAAGGATTATCCAATGCATTCCAAACTTTTTGTGTCGAGTCAGTCTCGTGCAAAGCTCCAACTGGACATACCACCGTGCATTGTCCACAGTATGCGCAATTAATCGATCCTATTGGCAATCCCATAGCGGGTGAAATCTCTGTATCAAAGCCACGATTTTGTGGTGCCAATACGCATGTCTCTTGAATATTGCCACAAGCAGTTACACAGCGACGGCAAAGGATGCATTTAGACATATCGCGAGTTATGGAAACTGAAGCATCAGAGTGATGTTGCGAGCGTTTTCCTTCAAAATGCGATGTTTCTACACCCAATAGTCTGCCCAGAGCCTGAAATTCACACGTTAAATTGCGTGAACAACTAGTACAATCCTGCGAATGATCAGACAGCATTAGCTCATATAGTACCTTGCGGTATTCCCTAACTTTCTTAGTGTTTGTATGAACCACCATGCCAGGCTGCACTTTTGTCATGCACGATGCCTGCAGATTTTTAGCACCATCCACCTCTACTACACAGATGCGGCAAGCACCCATTTGATGGATGTTCTTCAAATAACACAAGCTGGGGATGTTGATATGATTGCGCTGTGCAGCCTCAATAATGGTTATATTCTCATCCACTTGGAGAGGTTGATCATTTATAGTAATATTAATCATTTATCTCTACCTCCTTTCACAATGGAGACATCTCATAGCTTCAGCCATGGCCGTAATTTTATGGTAACCAAGTATAACTTCGTCGAAGGAATTCCTGCGTTTCTCAATATCCAGCATATCAAGAGGATATCGAGGCAATTCAGTGATTTCATCGTCGTCGTAATTCGGATTTATATCGATTTTTACGCCCTTATTGAGCACACCCTTACCACCGAGATATTTATCTATGGCAATGGCAGCTTTTTTGCCGTCTGCTATAGCACGAATCACAGTATCTGGTCCACGCACTATATCGCCACCCGCAAAAACACCTTCTATAGTCGTCATCATTGTGTCTTCATCTATAGTGAACGTACCCCATTTTGTACGACCAATATCCTTAGCAGGTATGAACGGTAAATCTGCATATTGGCTGATGGCTGGTATCACCATATCTGCCTCGATAGTAAACAATGGTTCAACTGATGGAACGGATTTTCGGCGACCGTTTGCATCAAATTCACCGAGGACCATCTTTTGACATTCGATGCCGCTGACGTTGCCTTTACCGTCGTCGATGAAGCGCATAGGTTGGATGAGTTCTACAATCTCTACTCCTTCTTCAACCGCTTCAGCAATTTCCGATTCGTATGCAGGCATCATATTTCTAGTACGGCGATAAACAATGGTTACTTTTTTCGCTCCTAGGCGAAGTGCAGTGCGGGAAGAGTCAATAGCAGTGTTACCACCACCTATTACAACTACGTGTTCACCGATCTTCAATGGTTGCTTTAGATTGACCTGTTTTAAAAAGTCGATCCCGTATATGACCCCTTTCAAGTCCTCTCCTGGAATGCCAGCACGCTGTGGAAGCTGTGCACCTGTAGCGATGAATATGGCATCGCTCTTTTCACGAATGGAATCAAACAAAACATCTTTGCCTATGGAAGTCCCGAGATGTATGTTTACACCTTCCTTTTTGATGAGTTCAATTTCATGCTCAAGGACCTTTTTAGGTAAGCGATATTCAGGAATACCGTAAGCAAGTACTCCACCTGCCACGTTTTCAGCTTCATATATATTTACATCATAACCTATGCGTGCCAGATAATGTCCGCAGGTTAGCCCGGCAGCACCTGCTCCTATGATGCTCACGATCTTGCCATTCTTTGGATACACTATCCCCTCTTTAAACACTCCCTCACTTTTATGTGCGTAATCAGAAACAAAGCGTTTTAAATCGCAAATTGCGATAGATTCGTCTATGCTTCCGCGGCGGCATTTACTTTCACATGGACGTGTACAAATGCGTCCACAAACTGATGGAAGTGGATTTTCCTGCATTATGAGATTGTAAGCGTCAACAAATCGACCCTGTGCGATGAGTGCTGTGTAACCTGGTACGTTTATATGAGCTGGACAAGTGTTTTCGCAAGGCGATACAAATAGACTGCTGCAAACACCGGCATGGCAAGTTTTATAGCGGATATGCTCATCAAATTCGTTGCGGAAATTTTTGATAGCACTCAGCACCGGATTTGGAGCCGTCTGTCCAAGTCCACATATAGCTGTCTCGCGAATGCTCTCACCAAGCAGTTCTAAAAGTTCTACGTCGCCTTCCTCGCCTTGTCCCTGGGTAATACGAGTTAAGATCTCAAGCATACGCTTAGTTCCCAACCTGCATGGTACGCACTGTCCACATGATTCATCTTGTATAAAATCCATAAAAAATCGTGCGGTATCTACCATACAAGTATCTTCGTTCATGACAATTAAACCACCTGAACCCATTATAGCTCCAAGTTCCTTGATAGTAGCGTAATCTGTAGGTGTATTGAGGTTTTCTCGGGTTATGCAACCTCCAGATGGACCGCCTATCTGAGCAGCTTTGAACTGTTTCTTGCCAGCAGTTCCTCCTCCTATATCGAAAAGAATTTCACCTAAAGGAATGCCTATTGGCACTTCCACAATGCCAGTGTTGACGATATCCCCTGCAAGTGCAAACACTTTTGTACCTTTGCTGGTTTTGGAGCCATAACCTGAATACCATGATGCACCTTTGTATATTATGGCTGGTATATTTGCGAGCGTCTCCACATTATTGATGATGGTTGGTCTATCGAAAAGCCCTCTTTGGAATGGGAAAGGTGGCTTCTGCCTTGGTTCTCCTCTACGACCTTCTATAGAATTCATAAGTGCTGTTTCTTCTCCACAGACGAAAGCTCCTGCACCTATGCGTATATCCAAATCAAATCCAAATCCAGTGCCAAACAGGTTATCGCCTAAAAGACCATATTCTCGAGCCTGGTCTATTGCACGTTTAAGCCTCTCAACAGCTAAAGGATATTCAGCGCGAATATACACATAACCTAAATGTGCGCCGATTGCAAAGCCACCCAGAATGAGCCCCTCTATTACCGAATGAGGATCTCCTTCTAAGATGCTTCTATCCATAAATGCGCCAGGATCACCCTCATCAGCATTACATACGATATATTTCACATCCCCAGGAGCTTTTAAACCAGCTTCCCATTTGATACCAGTTGGAAAACCACCGCCACCGCGCCCCATCAATCCGGATTGCTTCACTTCGCTTACAATGTCAGCGGGAGTCTTCTGTGTCAACGATTTTGCTGCTGCCATATAACCATCTCGTGCGATATAAGCATCAATAGAAGCATGCTCCATTTGCCCACAATTGCGCAAAGCTATTTTTACCTGCTTTTTAAAGAAAGCAATGTCAGCGATCTTTGGAACATAAGTATTTAGAGTCTTATCAAAGAACGTATACTCTTCAATAATCTTGTCTTTGCAAAGATGCATATCGATTATCTTTCGCACCTTCTCAGGGGTAAGCTTTGTATAAAATACTCCTTCTGGCTCAATGAGCATGACAGGTCCCACTGCACATGTACCCATACAGCCTGTTTCTATAACAAGCACTTGGTCGGCTAGCTTAAAATCTTCCAATGCTTCATTTACAGCTTTTTCTATCTCCCCACATCCTGAGGATACACAACCAGCACCACCACATACTAAAATATGATGCTTTCGACTAGCGAGTTTCTCTTCATATTCCTGTTTTATCTGTTCCAAATCAACAATTGAATTAATCTTCATATATAACACCTCAATTTCATTCCAATCTTTTTAATACTTGATCAGAATTGAATCAATCTTATTGACATTTACCTGCTTATATACCTGATCATCGATCATCATAGCAGGTGCAAGACCGCATGAGCCGATGCAACGGGCTATCTCCAATGTAAAACGACCATCTTCAGTCGTTTGACCTATATCCACACCTAATTTCTGTTGCAGATGCTCAATCACACGCTTACCGCCACGCACATAACATGCTGTTCCAAGACATACCCGTATTGTATGTTCACCCTTAGGAACTGTGGAGAAAAATGAATAGAAAGAAACGACACCAGAGACTTCAGAAAGTGGTATGCCCATATTTTTTGCAATGAATTCCTGAAGCTCAAGTGGCAGATACCCATAGATCTCCTGGGATAAGTGTAATACCTGGATGAGGCTTCCTGGCTTATCTTTATACAGATCTATGACATTTGCAATCTTGTCATAAGCCTGTTCTTTATCATCTCCAACGCACTCGCAATTTTGTTTTTCAATGCTCATTATACTCCTCCTTTAATTAGATTCGTTAATATTATAACATTATGGAAAAAGATTTCAAGCTAAATATTATTGGTCTTTATTTAAAATCAAATCCCAAATAAATCAGACACATCCTCATCATCGATGATCCTCTTTGACTTTTTATTTGCATTTAATAACATGCTATTCATCTTTTCTTCAACAGATTTCTTCAGCAATACCTCAAAATCGATATCCCTTAGTTTAAAGAACAATGTAGGGTCTTCATCAAACCTGGCTCCAATTCCATAGAGTACAGCAGCAACGTGTTTGCACATGTAGGCAACATCGGGGCACGAACAATTAAATTTTATCTCCTTTGGACTTGGAAATAAACCATTATCTTTAGATGTAAAAACTTCTCCAAGAGCCTTAGGAAACTTTCCTTCAACAAGCTCCTCGATTCCATTTATCTTATTGCTGCATTTTGAAATAATATCCTCCCATTTGGCTTTTGAAATTGGCTTAAAGTCTATACTTATTTTATACACGCTGCTACCTTGCACTAAGGCACTTACTTTACAAGTCTCGATTTGAAGATCAAGGACAAATCCATTTTTAACATAGCTGCGCCCTCTCCCTATCCTGTTAGAATAATCGGCATAGCCTTCAAGATTTTTATCCCATGCAATCCCCCACCAAGTCTTAGCGACCTTATTCCCTTCGATAATAACAGGGCTTATATTTGGGTTCTTCTTTCTCAATTTTTCAATCTGCTTCTTAGCTTTTTCCTTCTTCTCTCCTACTGAAACATATTCAGGATATTGAAATCCCCACATAATATATCACCTCACTTTAAGCTAAATAGATCCATTAGCTCTTTATTGCTCATCTCTGTTATCCAGCTTTCCCCTGATGCTTCAATGATATCTCCGGATAATTTTAATTTATCTTCGATCATAGCGTCTATCTTTTCTTCAATAGTGCCTTTTGTTATCATCTTGTGGACCATTACATTTTTTGTCTGTCCAATACGAAAAGCACGGTCGGTAGCTTGATTTTCAACAGCAGGATTCCACCATCTATCGAAATGTATGACGTGATTTGCAGCAGTTAAGTTAAGACCAACTCCACCTGCTTTAAGTGATAATACCATAAACGGTACATATTCTTCACCATTGAACTGGTCTACAATCTCAGGTCTCTTGGATATTTTTGTCTGACCATGCAAAATAAGACCCTTTTGATTGAATATGGTCTCAAGATAATCTGCAATTGGCTGAGTCATCTCTCTAAACTGAGTAAATACCAAGACCCTTTCCCGCTTTTCATAAATGGTTCCGCAAACTTCAGACAGCATTTCAAATTTTCCGCTTAAATCCGGTTTGTATTCTGAAAGCCCTAAATATTGATCAGGGTGGTTGCAGATTTGCTTAAATTTCATAATGCTTGCTAAAATCAATCCTTTTCTTTCGATTCCTTCAGCAGATTCAAGTTTACTTTCGATCTCTTTTACAAGGGTTTTATAGAGCACAATTTGCTTCTTCGATAAAGTGGTATATACTTTTATTTCAAGCTTATCAGGCAAATCTGAAATGATGGATTTATCTGTCTTAAGCCTTCGCATTATAAATGGATTTACAACATCTCTTAATTTTGAATAATTCTCGTTTTCTCTCAACCTTTTAGCAAATAGAGAAAATTCCTTAGATGTTCCTAAAAGCCCTTTGTTTAAAAAATCAAATAGTGACCATAAATCAGTAAGCCTATTCTCAATAGGAGTTCCAGTCATTGCAATTTTAAAAGATCCATCTATAGCTTTTATCGCTCTTGTCTGCTTAGTAGTAGGATTTTTAATCGCTTGAGCTTCGTCTACTATTATTAAATTCCATTTGTGATCTTTTAGCTCCTCTATCCTTGAAGCCATGCCATAAGTGGTTATGAAAAGATTCACATCGTCTGTTATTTCTCTATTCTTCGAATGGAGCACAGTGTATTTTATTTTAGGTGCGAATTTTTCGATTTCATTTTCCCAATTGCCGATTAATGAAGCTGGGATTACTAAGAGTGCTTTAAAATTACCATTTTCTCTTAAATATTCTAAAAGAGCGAGGATTTGAATCGTCTTTCCTAAACCCATGTCATCTGCCAATAGAGCACCAAAATTGAGATTCTGCATAGTGTATAGCCAGTTAAATCCAACTTTTTGATAATTTCTAAGATCTCCTCTAAAATCATCTCCTAAATTCACAGCATCTACTTCTTTAAAATCTTTTAATCTATTTTTAATTGATCTTAGCCATTCTCCATTGGATACTCCTACATCGATTTTATCATCTTTAATCCCTAAAACTTCATCGGTACCCAGCTCCATCCTCATAGCATCAGCTAAAGTCAGTTCACCTAATTCAGCTATCTCATCTGCCTTTTCATAAGCAGCGAGAAGTGCTTTAAGCTTCTCATGATCCACTTCCACCCATTTTCCTT
>WQUF01000020.1 GCA_009785875.1 Oscillospiraceae bacterium
AATTTCCATCCAAGGAAATTTTATTTAATTTTGAAAAATTAATTATTATTCCTCTATATCCATTATCCTTTACAAGTACATTTGATCCATTTCCTAAATAGAAAAAGGGTATTTCATTTTTTTTAGCAAATCTAACTACTTCAGCTACACCTTCATAAGTATCAGGTGTAACAAAAATGTCTGCAGGACCTCCAATTTTAAATGTTGTGTAGTCACCTAAACAAATATCTTTAAAACAATTTTGATCTCCTACAATATTTTTGAGTTTATTAAAAGCATAATTTTTATCCATAAATTTCTCCTTATTAACACTTATCTTAAATCATTCAGTTTGCCTTTTGTAAATAAATGATCTACCATCCTACTTCTATTTATATTCAAAATTAAATTTTCTGGTACACTTAATGAATTTATCATTTCAATTGATTTTTTATAGTCTCCAATTTGTGTCGAAAAATGAGCATCTGAGGAGATTGTCATCATCGTTTTATATTAAACACATAATTCAATGATTTTTCTGCAGTTTTCTTCACTTAAAAAACTCAATTATACTATTTGCTGCTTTTTTATCGATGGATTTGGTTTTAATCAATTCTTCCAAAGATGCTTTTTTAATATTATCTACGCTGCCAAATCTCAATAACAATTCCTTTCTTCTAGTCGCTCCAATAAATGGTATGTCTTCTAATATTGAATGGAGTATTCTCTTATCTCGAAGCGTTCTATGATAAGATATTGCAAATCTATGCACTTCATCTTGTATTCTTGTAACTAGATTCATAGCATTTTTATATCCTTTAATATTTATCTCTATACCATTATATATTATACCTCTTGTTTCATGATTTTCATCTTTAACCATTCCACAAATGGGGATTTTGATATTCAATTTATCTAAAACCTCTATTGCTATGTTAACTTGACCTTTTCCTCCATCCATCATGATCAAATCAGGAAACACTGAAAATTTGCCTTGGCTATATTCTAATTGATTTTTTTGTATTTTCTCAATCTCATCTAAACCATGTTTAAATCTTCTTGTTACAACTTCTCTAATGCTTTCATAATCATTATTTCCTATATTTTCATTTATTTTAAATCTTCTATAGTCGCTATTTTTATTCTTGCCATCTTCGAACACAACTAAACTACCTACTGAATCTACTCCTTGAATATTTGAAATATCAAACGCCTCAATTCTATTAGGTATGTTGTCAAGCTCTAATAATTCACTTAATTCTTCTAAAGATTTTAAATGCATTTCTTTATCTACTATTAGCTTAGTCTTAAACTTTTCCATGGTTATCTTCGCATTTTTGTATACAAACTCTAAAACATCCCTTTTCTCACCCTTTTGTGGAATTTTTATATAGACTTTATTCTCTCTCTTTGCTGAGAGGATTTGGCTGAATAATTCAGCTTCTTCTATTTCACAGGGGATATATATATTTTTAGGTATATATGCAGTACCACCATAAAACTGCTTAAAAAAAGATGTTATTATGTCTTTACTTAAGATATCAGAAGTATTTTCTACAATAAAATGCTCTCTTCCGACTATCTTCCCTTCTCTTAAGAAAAACACCTGGATGCAACTATCATTTTCATCAGAAAATATATTGATAAAATCTTCATCTTCTGGAGAACCTGATATCATCTTCTGCCTTTCCATTATTTTTTTTACTGCTATTATTTTATCCCTGTACACTGCAGCTAATTCATAATTTAAATTTTCAGACTCTTTTAACATCTCTTTATTTAAATCTTCTAAAATATCCTTATTCTTTCCCATCAATAAATTTTTTGCTTCTTTAATGTACATATCATATTCATCTTTAGAGATGAGACCAGCACAAGGAGCTTTGCATAATCCTATTTGATAATTTAAGCAAGGTCTAACTTTTTCTCCTTTTTCATTTATATATCTCTTACATGTTCTCAAAGGATACAATTTTCTAAGGAGAGTTAAAGTTTCATATACAGCTCCAATTTCACTAAAGGGTCCATAGTATTCGCAGCCATCTTTAGCTATATTTCTAGTAAAAATAAGTCTGGGGAAATCCTCGTTCATTGTGATTTTAATATACGGGTAATTCTTGTCGTCCTTCAAGAGTATGTTATATTTTGGTCTATACTTTTTTATCAAATTGCATTCTAAAAGCAATGCCTCTTTTTCAGAATCTGTTATTATATACTCAAATTCCTCGATGTGTGCTACCAAACTTCTTACTTTTTCAGATGTTTTCTGGCTAGACTCTCTAAAATATGAATGAACTCTATTGTTTAAATTTTTTGCTTTTCCAACATAAATAATTTCATCGGCATTATTTTTCATCATATATATGCCTGGAGATTGAGGAAGCTTTTTTAATTCTTCTTGTATATTGAACATATCTCCCTCCAAATAAGTATTATTGAGCTAAATTCATCGCCTTATTTAAAACTTCGCTTGCAATATATGTTGCTATTCCACTTTCTCCATGTTCAACTACTACTGCAATTGCATATTTAGGATCATCATAACTTGAGAATCCTGCAAATAGCGAGTTAACATATTTACCATTGCTGTCTTCTACCTCTGCTGTCCCTGTCTTCCCACATATTCCAATTCCATATATATCCATTCCACTTCCAGTCCCGTTAATCATCACATCTCTCATCATATCTTTAACTTGCTGTGCAATGTCTTCAGATATGACCCTCTGTGAAAAGCCTGGATTATTCCCTTTTACTATTTGAACTTGTGGCATATTTCCATTATTAGCAATAGTGCTAGCTGTCAATGCTATTTGAAGTGGACTCACCACTACTTCTCCTTGACCAATGGCACTTTGGGCGACCTTTCCTTCTTCCTCATCGTTTAAGCTTGGAAATTTAGCCTTTGAAACATCTAAATCATCTGATCTAATAACTTTATTATAATTAAAAAGTTCAGCTTCCTGCTTTAGCTTTTCTCCACCAAGCCTGATACCAAGGGAGCCAAAGACAACATTGCTGGAAACATCAAAGGCAGTTTGCAAATCTATATTTCCATGAGCTACCCAACCTGCATTTGGCAGGCTATTGCCATCTGGAAATTGGATCACGCCATTATCTTCAAAAGTTTCACTTAGGACATCAGGTAGATTTGTTAAAGCACAGGATAAGGTGATTATTTTAAATGTGGATCCAGGAGCATATAACCCATTTATTCCTCTATCTAAAAGAGGAGAATTCTCATCATTTACAATCTGATTCCAAATTGAATCCAAATTGCTCACATCATAAGATGGCTTTGATACATCCGCTAATATCTCGCCTGTTTTACAATTCAACACTACAACGGCTCCTTTTCTGTCCCCAAATATATTATATGCGAAATCTTGAAGTCTTGAATCTAATGTCAATGTAATATCATTACCTTTTTTTTCACTTTTATCTACACCAAACATATTCTTTACTGTGCTACTTACAGGCATGGTACTAAGTCTGCTATCCAGCGATTTTTCAAGCCCTGCAACATCATATGTTGGATCTACATATCCGATGAGAGGTGCAAAAACTTCATTTTTTGTATATGTTCTGATCTGAGAATCCCCTTCTCTTTGTGAGAAAGCCAATACTTCACCATTTCTATCTAAAATACTACCTCTTAAAACCTCATTTCGTTTAATCTCAGCTCTTTTATTATACGAGCTCTCCACCCATTTTTGACTCTTAAATAATTTAAAATTAGCTATAAATGATATTAAAATTAAAAACAAAATTAAATAAAGCATCATCACCTTTGTGACGTTTATGAATATATTATCTGTATCAGACCTTTTCATGCTTTATCCTCCTCAGAGATTTTTTGGATTATTCCAATGGACAGATACGAATATATCATGGAGGTACCCCCATAGCTTACAAATGGCAATGTAACTCCCGTCAGCGGTATCATGTTTGTAACACCTCCAACTATTATAAAAACTTGTATTGCAAGCATGCTGGAGTATCCTATTACTAAAAGCCTTGAGAACATATCCTTTACATAAACAGCATTGCGCATGCACCTATAGAATAACATGAAATTGATGATGATGATTGCAATGCCTGTTAAAATGCCCATTTCTTCACAAATAGCTGAAAAGATAAAGTCCGAGACGTTAACAGGTATAAGACCAGGGTATCCAAGCCCTAAACCTTTGCCAAACAGCCCTCCATTTGCTATAGCAATTAGGGATTGCACGATTTGATATGATTCACCATTAGGATCTACCATAGGATTTAGCCAAGTTTCTACCCTTACCCTTACGTGGGCAAAAAGAAAATAACTTATCACTGCTCCGAAAGCAAATAATAACAAACAAAATAAAACATATTTGAATTTTGATGTAGCGATATAGAGCATGGTTATGCTCACAGCAAAAACAATAAGTGCTGTTCCTAAGTCTGTCTGTAAAACCATGATGAACAAAAATACCATCACTACAATAGCAGGCTGTATTAAGTCCTTTCTATCCTTATAATCTTTTAATGAAGCTGCAAGATATGCAACCAAAAAAAGCTTGCCCATTTCAGATGGTTGAAAGCTAAAATTTCCGATTTCAATCCAGTTTTTAGCTCCATAAATATCTTTTCCAAATATTAAGGCAAGCGGCGTAAAAATTATAGTCAAAGCTAAAAATAAATATTTTAATTTTGAATATTTTTTAATATTTTGTAAAAACATCACGATAAAGATAAATCCTGTTACTCCTATAGAAAACCAGATTAGCTGCTTAAGGGCAGAGTCAGGCTCTAATCTATAGATCATCAATATTCCAATAAAAGATAAAATGCACGATAAAATAAAGATAAATTTATCGCCAGTGGAAAAATATCTTTTAAGTATGAATAGGGATAGCGATATGATCAAAATAATAACGAGCAAAATAAAAAAACACTGAAAATCTAAGTTAGTTTTCAAAATAGCTAAATTAAAGCAACCTGTAAAGCAAAGCACATAAGTGAGTATTGTTAATAATCTTTCATTTTTATCATTGCTATATACCAACCGGCACACTCCTTTATCCTAAAAGTTTAAATAAAACAGTTCCAATTTTAACCTCATCACTAGGTTCAAGTAATACTTTTCCTTTTATTCTTCCATTATTAACATATGTTCCATTTGTACTATTTAAATCTTCTATATAGCATTCATCATCTATAATGGATATCCTTGCATGATTTCCAGACACAAATTCGTCAGATAATATGAGCGTATTATCTGGTTTTCTTCCTATTGTTATTCCATTTGTAATTGGTATGACTGACCCTTCTTTTAAGGAATTATTAACTCCAGGACTTAAGACCTCAAAGCCGAGCTTAATAACTTGTTTTTTAGAATTTCTTGCACCTTTTATATCTCTATACATTATCATAAGGGCCACCACTATTATGATATATATTATTACTATAATGGCCACGGTAAAGAACCAACTTAAACTACTAAAATCCATTTAAACACCTACTCTACTAATAATGAAAGTAGACTAGTAACCTAGTCTATCATTATTATATCATTTTTTCAAGATATTGTCCCGTATATGATTTTTTATTTTTTACAATTTCTTCAGGTGTACCCATAGCAAGGATAGTTCCTCCTCTATCTCCTCCTTCAGGTCCTAAATCAATTATATAGTCGGCACATTTGATTACATCCAGGTTGTGTTCTATCACTATTACTGAATTCCCTTTTTCAACAAGCTTCTTTAAAATCTTTATAAGCCTTTTTACATCGTGTATGTGAAGCCCTGTAGTAGGCTCATCTAATATGTACATAGTCTTTCCTGTGCTCTTTTTAGAAAGCTCATATGCAAGCTTTATCCTCTGAGCTTCCCCTCCAGACAATTGTGTAGCAGGCTGACCAAGCTTAATATAACCAAGACCAACATCTAAAAGCATATCTAATTTGCTTTTAATTCTAGGCAGGTTTTCGAAAAATATACAAGCTTCATCCACAGTCATTTCTAAAACTTCGTGTATATTTTTTCCTTTAAATTTAACTTCTAATGTCTCTCTATTGTATCTTTTACCTTTGCACACTTCACAGGGAACATATACATCGGATAAAAACTGCATTTCAATTTTAATTATTCCATCTCCAGAGCAAGCTTCGCACCTTCCACCTTTTACATTGAAGCTAAACCTGCCGCTTTTATAGCCTTTCATCTTCGATTCGTTCGTATTTGCAAATACTTCCCGGATTAAGTCAAAAACTCCTGTGTAAGTTGCTGGGTTAGACCTGGGAGTCCTCCCGATAGGGCTTTGGTCTATATCTATTATCTTGTCGATATATTCATCGCCTAAAATTTCATCGTGCTCTCCAGGTATGTCTTTAGTTCTATTTATTTTCTTGTTTAAACCTTTATATAGGATTTGATTAACTAAAGTGCTCTTCCCGGAACCTGACACCCCTGTGACGCATAGGAACAATCCAAGAGGAAATTCAACGTCTATATTCTTTAAATTGTTTTCTTTAGCTCCTATTACTTTTATATTCTTCCCATTTTTTTCCTTTCTAGTATCAGGTACATCAACTTTTAATTTTCCCGATAAATATTTTCCAGTAAGGGATTCTTCATTGTTTATTATATCTTCCAAAGTGCCTAATGCGACTATTTCTCCGCCTTTATACCCTGCGCCAGGTCCCATATCCACGATATAGTCTGCTTCTCTCATGGTGTCCTCATCGTGTTCAACCACAATTAAAGTATTGCCAATATCTCTTAAATTCTTCAGGGTTTTTATGAGTTTACCATTATCCCTTTGATGAAGTCCAATGCTTGGCTCGTCTAAAATATATAAAACTCCAACCAAGCTCGACCCTATTTGCGTTGCAAGCCGTATCCTCTGGGCTTCTCCACCAGATAGCGTCCCTGACATCCTAGACAGATTTAAATAATCAAGGCCTACATTCACCAAAAAGTTTAATCTGCTATTAATTTCCTTAAAAATCTGCTTGGATATTATAGCGTTCTTTTCGCTGAGAACAATGTTTTTTATAAAATCCAGTTCTTCAAGGACAGGCATTTTGCAAAATTCACTGATATTCTTCCCACCTACCGTGATTGAAAGAGCTTCTTTTTTTAACCTTGCGCCATTGCAAACAGGACAAGGTGAATTGCTCATATATTTTTCAATTTCACCTTTCATATAATCCGATTGGGTTTCATAGTATCTCCTCTTTAAATTTGGGATAACCCCTTCAAAGCTCTGATTTAAATTTAAAACACCATCATCTCGCTTATAGCTTATTTTAAATTTTTCTCCTTCGTTACCATATAATATGATTTTTAGTGCTTCATTGCTCATCTGATCTATTGGTTTATTCAAATCTATTTTATACTTCTTTGAAAGTCCTTCAATGACGCTAAAGGTCCAGGAGTCGCCCTTTAACATGCTCTCACCCCAAGGGTGTATTGCACCTTCCATTATGCTCTTAGTCTTATCCGGAACTACCAATTCTTCATCTATTTCAAGCAATGTACCTAGACCGTCGCATCTTTCGCACTTACCAAATGGCGAATTAAATGAAAAAAGCCTTGGAGCTATTTCATCGATGGATATACCGCAATCTATACAAGCAAATTTTTCACTGAAAATTAAATCTTCTCCATCTATGATATTGACCACTGCAATCCCATCAGCCATTTTAAGAGCTGTTTCCATTGAGTCAGAAAGCCTTCCTCTTATATCTTTTTTTATGACTATTCTATCCACAACTGCTTCAATTGTGTGCTTTTTATTCTTATCAAGCTTTACGTCCTCTTCATCTATAGAATACAATTCACCATCTACTCTAACTCTCACAAAACCATTCTTTCTAATGGAATCAAAAAGTTTTTGATATTCACCTTTTCTGCCTCGAATGATTGGAGCAAGTATTTGTATTCTAGTCCCTT
>WQUF01000021.1 GCA_009785875.1 Oscillospiraceae bacterium
AAATATAGTAGAATCAATTGTCTTACTTTCTCTTTGGTATTGTGGCATCATCTCCTTTCTACCTACACAAACTAAACTAATTTTGTTATTTCTTTATAATCCCAGCTTCTAACCAGATCAACGGTTTCCTGAGTAATAAATCCATTTCTTAAATATTGTTCCCTGTGGTTATCGTTTAATGTTACCTGGAAATAGTTGTTTATATCTCCATCTTTAATAGTCTGGTACTTTATAGCTACTTTTCCTCTTAGCGAAGCTAATGCCTTTAAAGTCTCCTCTAATTCCTTACAATTCACTTTCAATACTATAGTCGTAGTTTCAGGTACCTTTTTTAATTCTTTCTCGATCTTATTCTCCAATGGTAGAGATGGCTCAGATGATGCTACCTTTACATCAATATCTTTTGCTTTTTTACTTGGCTTTTCAATTAATGCTCTTAGTTTAGAAAGATCGTTTATTTGATGTCCCAGTTTATTTATGATCATGTCTTGCTCATCGTGGCTTTTGATCATTGATAAGATTCTAGCTGCTTCTCTGGTTAAGAGATCTTCAAATAACAATTCCAGAGCCTTTGGAGATAAATTTCTAAACCCTCTAAGCGTATTTGCTGTAGTCCTCGATATGCCTGCTCTTTTTGCGATAATGTCCGTCACGTTCATCTGTTTTTTGTTAGTCTTCATATTAGTTAAGATTTTATCTAGAAGAAACACAGCTTTAATCTGAATATCCTTTGGTACCTTTCTATAAATGAGATTCGTTGAAATAACTATGCTTTGAAGTATTTCCGGGTCCGTATGGGGGTCCAATATAATGCAAGGAACATTTAGGTATTTTTTGTCGGAACTCTGCTTATAGAGCCTAGTTAAAGCCTCAAGCCTTGACCTTCCAGTTACAACGGTATACATATCAGAATCTTCCTTTTCAATTACCATAAGTGGAGTTATTACGCCATAAGTTTCCAAGCTTTCCATTAAATTATAGAACCCATCGTCGAATGGATGTGGAAAGAAGTTTATGGAGCTGTCGATATTCGTCAATTTAAATAAATTTAGATATTCAATTTTTTCCGAATATTTGACTTTAGGATCTAAAATTAAACTTTCTGTATTTGGTGCAGTATTTATATTTGAATCCTGTGGATAAATAATCTCTTCAATTTTGTCACCACTGAAATTCCATTCTTTGACGAGTATTTCGTTTTCACCAAGTTCGAAATCAGGCTCCTCGGTAATTTCCTCGCATTTGTCACCGCTGAAGTCCCACTCCTTGACGAGTATTTCATTTTCACCAAGTTCGAAATCAGGTTTCTCGGTAATTTCCTCGATTTTGTCACCGCTGAAGTCCCACTCCTTGACGAGTATTTCATTTGCACCAAGTTCGAAATCAGGCTCCTCGGTAATTTCCTCGCATTTGTCACCGCTGAAGTCCCACTCCTTGACGAGTACTTCCTTAGTAGCAGCTTTAACGGGTTTATCTTTTTTATCATTTTTATCGCTAAAATCCCACTCTTGAATAACGCCAGTTTTTTTAATAATAGACATACATCCTTCCTCTTTCATAATCAATATATCTATATACTATGATCGATTTTAAGAAAAGATGAATATTTTTTTTATTTTAAAAAGATTTTGATATATAATCATTAAAAGTTTCGTATCTATTTTTTTAGTTTAATACTACTTCCACTGTTCCCGAAATTGCAGCGGACTTATGCCAACAGTATTTTTAAAATTTTTGCTAAAATGAAACTGATCTTCAAAGCCAACTTTTTGAGCAATATCCTTCACGGATAAATTGCTATCCATCAATAGCTTTTTTGCAATATTTATGCGATACTCATTAAGATATTTACCAGGAGATGTACCAGTATGTTCCTTAAAAATTTTTGAAAGATACGCTGAAGAAAAACCATAATGTGCAGAAATATCTGAAAAATTGAGTGTCTGCGCATAATTATGTCTAAGATGAGCTTTGACGCTTTCCACAATATCAATGGGTTGTGATTGCCGTTCTATCGAGATTTCATTTTGAACAGCAAGTAATTCCCGTTCCAGCTTTTTAAGCGTAGCTTGCAATTCATCGGGGTTTAAGGGTTTAAGCAAATAATCCGAAGAATGCTGTTGCAATGCAGTACGCGCATACTGAAAATCGCTGTAACCACTGATAATAACGGTCTTTATAAAAGGCATTTCTGCATAGATCTTAGAAATTAGTTCAAGACCGTCCATAACTGGCATTTTGATGTCGCAAAATACTACATCTGGCAATAACTTTCGAATTAAATCATAAGCTTCCTGCCCGTCACCTACCACGCTGACCACATCAAAGGCAGGATTTGCACGGGTAATGCTCAACGCAATATTTTTAGCGATTAATTTTTCATCATCAGCTACAATAACTCTAAATTTATAGTTTTTCATATCGCTCTCCTATGGTAACACGTGCTCCGTGAGGTAAGTGGTTCTCTAATTTAAAAATAATATCACCTCTATGCAGGAGCTTATACCTTATGTACACATTCAGTAGCCCCATGCCACTTATTTCCAGCGAAGGGAGCAAACCGCTAACATCAATTTCAGCAATTTTTTTAGCGAGGTTTTGCAGTTCTTTCTCGCTAAAGCCTGGTCCATTATCTGCAATTGAAAGGGTATAATATTCATCACTCTTTTCTCCGGTGATAGAAATATGATAAGGTGGACGATTTACGGAACTAAATTTTACTGCGTTTTCCACAAG
>WQUF01000022.1 GCA_009785875.1 Oscillospiraceae bacterium
GCTCTAATTCCTCGTGATACTGTGCCAATATTTCTCATTCATATCCTCCTCATGGGTTATCAGTTCTACTCAATAGGGCATTGATTAATTTATTGTGTTCATCCTGATTAATGTCTTTATTGTATCATATTTTGATTATTTTCAAAATAGAAATAAACTTAACTAACAATAACAAATTATGATAAAATTATATTGAGCATCTTATGGAAGTTATAGTAAAGTATGCATATATAAGGAGGAATTAATTTGTTTTCAGCAATAAGTAATGAGTTTATTACTATCAGAGATTGGCATAGAGCTGTTGTCGGAGGAAAAGAGTTGATATTAAGAAATACGTCTGCTTTAGAACATTTGCAGTTATTTGTAGGATATGTACATGAAACTCAGATTGATGTTTACGCAAAGGAAAAGGGCAATTTTGATAATGTTAATTATTATATTGTAAATAACTTTAAAAATATTGAATATATTCGCATACAAAATGTTCTTTGTACCTCAATAAATCAAACATTTAATGATATGCTTTCACAAGATGATGTTGATGAACAATCACTTTTGGAAGCTTTAAATAGTTATTATTTTACACATGGGAAGACATTTAGTGGACTTAATTTAATACCGAGAAATTTAGCTCGTTTTAATGACATTAAACAGATGGCAATAGAGTATTATAAAGAAGATTAAAGGGTATAAAAGGGTATAAAAATGAATGATAATGAAAAATTAATGTATCAAGTCATGGGACAGATATCTAATTCAAATGCTCCAATAGTTTTTATCGGAGGATTAATCACAAAACTTATTTTAAAGGAAAGTGGTTATACAAATATTGAAAGAGCAACAAGGGATATAGACTCAAATTGGATAGGTAAGCCTCCTTCAATGTCAGATATGGTGGACATAATAAATAATTCATTGGGAAATTTAAAAGATCTTATTTATGCTGTACCTGAAAGAGAGTATTCTCAAGATTCGTCTGCGAGATTGTTATTACTTAAAAAAAATACAGATGACTTATTTTTCTCTATTGATATAAATGTAAAACCAGTGATTGGAAATAAAATATATTATTTTGGTGAAACTAGCATAAGAGGTGTTTTACCAAATGAAATTATTACTGATAAGGTTTCGGCTTTGTCTGCTCATAAAGTATTTCGTAGGACAAAAGATATGATTGATATATATGCCTTAACTCATTGCGTTGAAATAAAAACAACAGATATCTTCAGTATTTGCGATAAAAAAGGTATTACCATAAAACCTTTTATTGAGTATCATATGCGTGTTTCAGACGTAAAACATGCTTATGAAAAATTAAGAGGATTAATTGGTAAACCACCTTTTGAGATTGTTTACAATTATATAGATACTTTTGTTAGACCTTTTGCTGAACAGAACAAAGCAAATCAACTCTGGAATCCAGATATGATTTCTTGGATTTCGTAAATTTAAAAAACCAAATTAAAAATCTTATTTATGTTGTATTATATGCTAATACAACATAAATAATTTTTTGGAGAGATGATACCGAGTTTGATCTTTTGGATTTTTTATTCTTGTGTACATTTCCAATCACCTTCTTAGCAAAACATCTCTCTCGTATTTCTTCACTTCACCAAACCAGCTTTCATCACTTGGAACATTTTCTAGTTCACAATATCTCATCCAAATATCACCAAATGGCATTGTTTTTAATTCCTCTGAAAGCATCATCAATTCAGTAAAATTGCCCTCATTTTGCATAATTTTCATCCTGTCATAAGGCTGCAAAAGAGCGAACAACAATGCTTTCTGCATACTGCGTGTACCAACTACCCAAGCAGATATACGGTTGATTGCTGCATCAAAAAAATCAAGTCCAATGAAGACTTTTTGCGTCGCATCATTTCTAACTATCTCTTTTGCTATTTCTTTTAATTCATCATCGAAAATAACCACATGATCCGAATCCCAGCGAACAGGACGTGATATATGAAGTGGAATCTTATCAAAAAAAGCTAAAAGGCTCGGGATCTTATCGCTTATGGTCTCTGTAGGGTGATAATGTCCACTGTCCAATAGATTGTAAATTCCAGGATGAGTCGCTGCATAACTTATACAAAATTCACTGCTTCCAACGGTGTAGCTTTCCACACCAATGCCAAACACTTTGCTCTCCACGCAGTCTATAACACCTTCATACTTCTCTAAAAATAACTTATCCAAACTGTCTTTAAGCCTAAGCCTTGGACCTAACCTATCAGCAGGTATATCCTTATAACCATCAGGAACCCACACATCATTCATTGCATATGTATTTAATTCTTTAGCTATATGTGCAGCAATTCTTCTACATGCAATACCGTGTTCAATCCAGAATTCTCTTATCTTATCATCTGGATGAGACAATGTAAGACCATCAGAAGCAAGTGGGTGGCTAAAAAAAGTCGGGTTAAAATCGATGCCTATTCCTCTTTCTTTAGCAAAATCGATCCAACTTTGAAAATGCTTTGGTTCCAATCTATTTCTATCAACACGCTCACCATTCTCAAAAATTGCATAGATAGAATGAAGATTTATCCTCTTTTTGCCTGGAATCAAGCTGATTGCTTTATCAAAATCTGACATGAGCTCATCAGGTGTTCTAGCTTTCCCTGGATAGTTTCCTGTAGCTTGGATACCACCTGATAGCGCAACCCCTGTATTTTCAAATCCAGTTACATCGTCTCCCTGCCAGCAATGTATGGATATAGG
>WQUF01000023.1 GCA_009785875.1 Oscillospiraceae bacterium
CTTAGTAGTTATGGAAAACTTTTGCGAGGAATTTGAAGAGAATAAAGTTAATTGCATTTTAGGACCTTCGGGGTGCGGTAAGACGACTTTGTTAAACCTGCTAAGCGGCATAATCAAAGAAAATAGTGGGCAGATAACTAAACCTAAAATGGTATCCTATGTTTTTCAGGAAGAAGCACTTATACCTCAAAAAACCGCACGAAAAAATCTCGAATTGGTTTTAAAAAGCGTTTATAGGGACAAAAAAAAATTAAAGCTTGTAATAGATAAATTTCTTAAAATTGCTGATTTGGAAAAAGCTGCAGATTTGTACCCACACGAAATGAGCGGAGGAATGCGTCAACGGCTCGCATTGATTAGGGCTTTTGCTTATCCGTCCGATATTTTGTTAATGGACGAACCATTTAAAGCTTTGGATATAACGCTGAAAAATAGCATAATAAAATCATTTTTGAATCTTTATGAAGAAGATAAGCGAACGGTAATTTTCGTTACCCACGACATCGATGAAGCGTTGTTGACTGGGGATTTTATTTATGTGTATAGCAAAAAACCACTTAACCTACTAAGAAAATTTACGGTGAATGATAGCAAGAGTGGAAGAAAGTTATACGCTGACAGCCTTATTAAGATAAAGCAGGAAATTTACAAAGAAACGGAACAATGGTAGGAGTGTTTCATATAATTTTTTTGTAGCTAAACAAGGGATATGTGTCGGAATTCTTTTGTTGATTTTTCATTGAATTTTGGATATAATAAATATGTATCTGAGGATACATGAATAAGTTAATTCAGTGTGTTTCGCCACCGTAAGCGCGAACATTATATTCAGCGTGTTTCGCTACCGTAAATGCGAACATTATATTCAGTGTGTTTCACCACCGTAAGCGCGAACGTTAATGCTGAGGGACGGTCTTTGATCGTCCTTCGTTTTATATTATAGGAGGTTATTAAGGCTGATATGCGATTTTATGAGGAGTGTGTACTTATGAAGAAAATATTAGTTTTTATTTTAATAGTAGTATAAACGGATCTCTTGTTTTTGCTACAGATTTAGAAGGAGAAAAAATATCTCAGGAGACATTGTATGATGCTTCTACATATGAGCATTTAGAAGATTATAAAGATCAGATACCTGAGCATGAGAAAGATAATTATTTATATTAAATTTTTTGACTTTTAAAAATAAGGATACGCAATCGGAACTGTTGAGCATAATATGATAATATAGGTAGAGAAAGGAATGAGGTTCTTGTGAGAAAGATTAATTCATTAAATGAGCTGAATATTCCATTGAAGCATAAAAATTTTATTCAGAGATATCTTCAAAATATTAGCCATTTTGATTGTATTGATCGTGTTATTTTGTTTGGAAGTTGCGCTAGAGGTCAAGCAACTGAAAATAGCGATGTTGATTTATTTGTAATAACAAAAGAAGATATACCAGAGAATCTAGAATTTGAAATCATATTTGACAATGTTCCAGAGCCAGATAAAGGCTATGTTATGAACGATATATTGTTAAAATCAGTTAATGAGTATAATAAATTTAAAAATGCTACAGGTATGGTTCAAAAAGCTGTAGAATTAGAAGGAGTGGACTTGAGTGGATTATTATCAAATGGCTTTAGATAAAGTTAAGGTTGCAATATTAACGAAAAATTCAGGATTTTATACAGATTCAATATATGCCTCTTGTTTAGCAATAGAATTCTTTTTAAAATCAGTTATAAATAGGGTGTCTTCAGCACAAAAATTTGAATTTAATCATGATGTGATCAATTTGTATCATGAAATTAGAACGAAATACCCTTCAAAAAAAGATTTATCGAAAGTTATGAAATATTGTCGCAAGTATATCAATGAATCTCGTTATCCTTATAATGGAACTGATGCTTTTACTGACGCTTTTGCTGAAGAGTTTTTAGCTTATGTAGAGGAAATAAAACAGTATGTTGATAATGAATGTCAAGCTACTGTGGAAGATTTAAAGAAAAAATTTGATTAATACTTAGGAAATAAACATATTTTGGAGGAAATGATGATGAATATTGAGATACGTAAATTAACACCAGATCTCGCTGAAGATTACGTACACTTTTTTGATATTACACCACACGATGATAATATAGATGATCACAAATGCTATTGTGTATGTTTTTGCAATGATGATTATGAAGGTAAAGATTTTTCAACGGTAGAAAACAGAAGGGATTATGCGTACAAATATGTTAAGGGTAATAACATTCAAGGCTATCTTGCTTATTGTGACGAGAAGATAGTAGGATGGTGCAATGCCAATACAAAATCAGATTGCTTAAAATGCGCTAGTTGGCGGATATTTATGAGTTCCATACCAACAGAGGAATCTACACCGGACATAAGAGTGAAATCCATATTTTGCTTTGTTATTACACCAGAGATGAAAAGAAAGGGTATCGCTACACAGTTATTAGAACGTGTTTGCCAAGATGCGGCTCAGGATGGTTTTGATTTTGTGGAAGCATATCCCAATAAAAAATTCATTAGTGAATCTGAAGATTTTAAGGGACCTGTTGAAATGTATAAAAAGAGCGGTTTTACTGTGTATTATGAAACAGATCAAAAGCTTGTCATGAGGAAGAAGTTAAGGTAATAAAAGTATGTATAAAATAGGCTGTAATTGGTCTGAAGAATTATTATTTTTTCTTGAAACTAAATAGGATCTTAATTTATAATATATTTAAGAA
>WQUF01000024.1 GCA_009785875.1 Oscillospiraceae bacterium
GATTTTCATGGCTTAATTTAGCAAGCATCCTGGCAGGCTGCAATTTTAACTTTTTTTCATAAACCAATGCCATAGCATCGGGACAGAGCTTTTTAAGGGTAAGATAATTAAAAACCGTGGCATCGCTTATGGATAAATCATTGGAAATCTTCTCAGCGATGTTAAATTCTCCCCTATAGGACTTGGTTTCCTTGAACATGGTGTGTTTTTCGAAAATTGCCCTAATATAAACCTCTTTAGATATTTTTCTATAATTGATATTGGCATCAATCATTAGGCTTCTTTCAAAGTATTCATCGATATCTTCGTCTACAACAAGCAAGGAATTTTTCTAAACCGTTCCTCATTCTTATACCTACAAATATTAACTAAAGCTAAATATCTGGAATTCCCGTTTATGATAGTAAAAGTCTCATTATCTCTGGTTTTCACGATTAATGGTGTTATTATCCCAAGGGATTCAATTGAAGAAATCAAATTTAACAATTCATAAGTCCCTGGTTTATCAAAATAATTCCAGCCATTAGCGCTTTGTTGTATTTGATCGATATCGTTATAAAAACTTTATCGCCTAAAAAACTTAAATCAGTTGGCATTTTAGTCTCCTAAAGAATATTATATAATAGTATATGGCAAAGCTGTTTAAAAAGTGCTTATATTTATTATAATATTGGAGGCAAGATGGAAAGATTAGCAATCTTCGATGTTGATTATACCTTGACTAAAAGTGAAACTCAACTGGAATTATTTTTGTTCATGTTAAAAAAGAATCCAAAATTAATTGTACATGCTTTTCGATGTATTTATTCTGCTTTATTCTACATACTAAGAATATATACAGCAAAAAAAGCAAAAGAATCATTTTTAAGATTTATAAACGGAATAGAAGAAAAGGATATGCAGGATCTTGTAAAAGAATTTTATGATAAAAGGCTCATTTCCTTGATATACGATGATGCAATGAGATATATAAAAAAATGTAAAAATGATGGATATAAGATTTATTTAATATCCGCATCTTACGAGTTTTATTTAAATGAATTGTATAAAATAAAAGAGGTAGATAGGATAATAGGGACAAAGATCAAAATGAAAGATGGAAAATATTCTAATTTAATAGATGGAGAGAATTGCAAAGGTGAAGAAAAGGTCAAAAGGCTTCTCTTGGACTTAAAAGAAAACAATATTGACGTTGATTTTAAAAATTCTATGGTGTTTTCAGATTCGCTTTCTGATCTTCCTCTATTTAATTTAGTTGGAAAAGCATATCTAATCAATTATAATAAGAAACATGCGAATATTGAAATTCTCAAATGGAGGTAAAAATATGGAATGTGTTAACAAATACTTTATAGCAGATGATGAATTAGTAGTAGAGACTGAAAAATTCCCGGAATATAATAATAGTAATGGTATGAAACTATATGAAGTAGTGAGGGTTATAGAAGGAATTCCTTTATTTATAGATGAACATATCAAAAGGTTTCATTCATCTGCTAAAAAAAGTGGAAATGAGCTATTTGTAAGCGATGACGATATAATGAAGGCAATAAAAAAGCTGATTAAAGAAAATGAATGCTATATGGGCAATGTGAAAATAGTATTTTGTCTTTCAGAAATAAAACATTTTTTATGCTATTTTGTAGAGCATAAATATCCTGATCAAGAGATGTATTTAAACGGAGTAAAGACGTTAACATATAAAGCAACTAGGCCAAATCCTGAAGTCAAAGCTATAAATGAAGATTTAAGAGATCAGGTAAGTAAACTTTTAGAAGAAAATCCTGATGTATATGAGATTCTTTTATTAAATTCTGATAAAGAAATCACAGAAGGATCTAAGAGCAATGTTTTATTTGTCAAAGGTAATAGGATAATAACAGCACCTATGAGAACAATTTTAAAAGGTATCACCCGAGATAAGATATTTGAAATATGTGAAGAATTAGGCTTTGTAACTGAAGAGAGGATGGTAAACAGAGAGGAAGTTCATGAATTTGAAGCATGTTTTTTGACAGGAACTTCTCCAAAGGTTTTGCCAATCTCTTATATAAATGATATAAAATTTGACCATAAAAATAAAATAATGCTTAAAATTAAAGAAAAATTTGAAGAATTAGTTGACAAATATATATTAGATGCTAAGCAAAATGATTTATAAATTTTAGATGTTTGGTATTGATTTATGAAATACATTAATATATAATTAAGTTATATAGGAAATATAAATTATCAAATAATAGATATTATTAAATGGAGGTTATTATGAAAAGATATGTTTGTACTGTATGTGGGTACATAGCAGAAGGAAGTATTCCAGAGTTTTGCCCAGTGTGTAAAGCAGATGCCAGTAAATTTATAGAATTAGTTGAAGAAAAAATGGCTTGGGCAGATGAGCATAAAATTGGAGTTGCAAAGGGCGTAGATGAAAGAGTTATCGAAGGTTTAAAAGCTAACTTTACGGGAGAATGCACAGAAGTTGGAATGTACCTTGCTATGAGCAGGCAAGCAGATAGAGAAGGTTTTCCAGAAGTTGCTGAAGCTTATAAGAGAATAGCTTTTGAAGAAGCAGAACATGCTTCAAAATTTGCTGAATTATTAGGGGAAGTTGTTACTGATTCCACTAAGAAAAATCTTGAACTTAGGGTTGATGCAGAACGTGGTGCATGCCAAGGCAAGAAAGATTTAGCTACGCTTGCAAAGCAATTAAATTATGATGCAATCCATGATACAGTTCACGAAATGTGCAAAGATGAAGCAAGGCATGGATGTGCTTTTGAAGGTTTATTAAAAAGATACTTTAAATAAAATTGTGCAAAATGAATAAACATGCGTAAGCATGTTTTTTTGTTCTGTAACAGTTTCTTTTTTTATGGTATAAATAAAAAAATAAGTATATAATATATGTACATTTATTGATCTAAACATATAATAAAGTAAGACGATGTTTTACTGGTAAAAGGGGGATATGATAGTCAAATTGTATATAATTAACAAATTTATCATGAAAAATATTTGCTAATTTTAAAATTGGAGGTTATTTTTTATTCATTTTATGAGATACTAAAATTAAATATTTATTGTGTTAAAATATTAAGAGGTGTTAAGATGCGTAAAGAAATAGTTTGTATGATCCTAGCTGGTGGAAAAGGGACAAGGCTTGGGGCTCTTACAAAAAAGCTTGCTAAGCCAGCTGTGCATTTTGGTGGGAAATATAGGTTAATTGATTTTGTACTTAGTAACTGTGCAAATTCTGATATGACAACTGTTGGAGTATTGACACAATATGAACCTTTAGTATTAAATAGTTATATTGGCATTGGTAGGCATTGGGATTTAGATAGAACAAATGGTGGAGTTGCGATACTTCCTCCTTCAGTGAGGGAAACGGGAGGAGAGTGGTATAAAGGGACTGGGGATGCCATTTATCAAAATATGGATTATATTGAAAACTTTTCACCTGATTATGTCCTTGTACTTGGGGGAGATCACATTTATAAGATGGATTACAATATCATGCTCGATTACCATAAAGAGAAGGAAGCAGATGTTACTATAGCAGTTATTGAAGTTCCTATGGAAGAAGCTCCAAGATTTGGTATATTAAATACTAATGAAGATGGCTCAATTTATGAATTTGATGAAAAGCCGGAAAAACCTAAAAATAATTTAGCTTCCATGGGTATTTATATTTTCACTTGGAACGTATTAAAAAAATATCTTATAGAAGATGCTACCATAGAAAAATCAAAGCATGATTTTGGTAAAAATATTTTACCTGCAATGTTAAGGGAAGGAAGGAAAATGTTTTCATATAAATTCGATGGGTATTGGAAGGATGTAGGTACAATTCAATCTCTTTGGGAAGCAAATATGGATTTACTCCAGGAAGATAATACTTTAAAGCTGTATGATTCTAAATGGAGGATATATTCTCAAACTGTAAATAGGATCCCACAGTATATTGGACAAGATGCTATTGTGAAGCATTCCATGATTTATGATGGATGTATAATACACGGAACTATTGAGAACTCTGTGATATTTCCAGGAGTTCGTGTTGATAAAGGGGCAGTAATTAAAAATTCTGTTATAATGCCTTATGTTCATGTTGCTGAAAATGCTAGTTTAGAAAAAGTGGTTGTGGATACTGAATATCAAATTGGAGTTGGGGAAAAGCTTGGAAATAATGATGGGGATGTTTTATTAGTTGCCAGGGATGATAGAATTTAGAAAGGAGAGGAATTTAAGATGAATGTAATGGGAATAATAAACCTGCATCAAGACAACAAAAATATAATGGAACTAACTTATAATAGACCAGTTGCTGCAATTCCTTTTATGGGAAGATACAGAATAATAGATTTTCCTCTTTCGAATTTAGTGAATTCTGGCATAACAAATGTGGGGGTATTTGTTCAAGATAATCCTAGAAGCCTCATGGATCATGTGTCTTCAGGTAAAGAGTGGAATCTGGATAGAAAAGCAGATAGAATTTATATGTTTTACCCAGAGTACACTGTTGGTTCTGAAATAAATAGGCAGGAATTGAAGAATTTCAGAGATAATATAGATTATATTTATTATAGCAAGCAAGATCAAGTTATAATAGTACCTGGGAATATGATATGCAATATAGATTATAGAGATGTGATCAAGTTTCACAAAAAACATAAATCAGACATAACTATAATATATAAGAAAACAAAAAATGCTACAAGTGATTTTATTGGATGTGATATCTTAGATTTAGATGAAGAAGAAAATTTAACTTATATAGGCAAAAATACTGGAGAGAAAGATGAGCTGAATATTTCCATGGAAATGTATGTAATGGAAAAGCAAAGGCTACTGGATTTAATTAATGCTTCCACAAGCTTTAGTTCATTTTATACATTGCGGGACATAATAAATCATATTTGCTCCAGAATAAAAGTTAAAACATTTGAATATACGGGTTATTTAACATGTATCAACTCCGTTAAGACTTATTATAAAAAGAGCTTAGAACTTTTAAATTTAGAGATTGCAAATCAATTATTTACGGATAATAATCCAATATTTACTAAAACTAAAGATGGTCCTCCTACAAAATATGGAGAAGATGCAGAGGTTAAAAATTCGTTTGTAGCAAGTGGCTCTATAATAGATGGAAAAGTAGAGAATTCAATAATCTTTAGGAGGACTATTGTTGAACGCAATGCAGAGATTAAAGACTCAATTGTGATGCAAAACTCTATAGTACAGCTTGGAGCTAGGCTTGAATGCGTTTGTATGGATAAAAATGTGACTATATCTAAATTTAAAGAAATAATCGGTAAAAAAGATTATCCTGTAGTAATAGAAAAGAATAGGGTTGTATAGGAGGGTATTTATGAAAAAAGTTTTATTTGTAGCATCAGAATCAGATCCATTTATAAAAACTGGAGGACTAGGAGACATTGCTTATTCTCTTAGCAAATATTTAAATGCTGAGGGAGTAGAGACATCGGTAGTAATACCTAAATATAAATTGATACCTGAAGAGATTACTCAGGATTTTGAGCTTATTAAGACATTTAATGTGCCTATCGGTTGGCGAAATCAATATTGTGGCATTTTAACTGATAAAATAGGGGGAACGACCTTCTACCTAATCGATAATGAATACTATTTTAAAAGAGAAGGCATATATGGGTATTTTGATGAAGCTGAAAGATTTGCTTTTTTTGATAGAGCAGTTTTAATAATGCTTAAAGAAATAGATTATAAGCCAGATATACTCCATTGCAATGATTGGCAAACTGGTATGATTCCGGTTATATTAAAAAAACAATACATTAATGATCCGTTTTATTCTAATATGAAGACATTATTTTCTATTCATAATTTGCTTTATCAAGGTATATTTTCAAGGGAAGTATTGACTGAACTTTTAAACTTACCTATCGATCTATATAATGGTGGAACTGTGGAGTTTTATGGTGGAGTAAGCTTCATGAAAGGTGGAATAGAGCTTGCAGATAAAATTTCAACAGTTAGTAAAACCTATGCTGAAGAGATACAGACACCATATTATGGTGAAAAATTAGATGGTCTTTTAAGGTGGAGAAAACAAGATTTAATAGGAATTGAAAATGGAATTGACTATGATTTTTATAATCCTGAAACCGATAGTTTCATATATGCAAATTATGGAATTGATACTATCGATAAAAAGCTGGAAAATAAAATTAAACTTCAAAAAGAACTTGGACTCAGTGTAAATGCTAATATACCTATGTTTTCTATGATCACAAGGCTTGTAAGGCAAAAGGGATTGGATCTAATTATAAGCATCATGGATAAACTAATTCAGATGAATATACAGATCGTCATCTTAGGAAGTGGGGATAGAATTTATGAGGAACATTTTTCAAATTTAAAAATATACTATCCTAACAAGGTTACTACTTTGATTAAATTCGATAACGAGCTTGCTCATAAAATTTATGCTGCATCTGATATATTTTTAATGCCATCTCTATCTGAACCATGCGGTCTTGGGCAGATGATTGCGTTGAAATATGGAACAATTCCAATAGTTAGGGAAACAGGAGGTCTTAAAGATAGCGTAATACCTTACAATAAATATACTGATGAGGGAAATGGATTTACCTTTTCATATTATAACGCCCAGGATCTGCATTATGTCATAGAGAATGCTCTTCAACTTTATTATGATAGAAAAAACTGGGTAAAATTAATGAAAAGAGCCATGAGCGCAGATAATAGTTGGAAAAAATCTGCAAAAGAATACATTAAACTTTATGATACTTTATGCAATTAATCCCAAAGTATAAATAGGTCGCGCTCCGCATGGGGCGTGTGGATTGAAACTGCAATTAATATAGGAGTGTAGGAGTGAAAATAAATGCAATCTAATAAACTTAGCCATTTAACCAAGACAGAATTCTTAAAAGATTTTCAGGAGAAACATTATGAGCTACATGGTAAAGAAATCAACGAGGTATCTGATTATAGCAAATATGAAACATTAGCTGAATTAGTTAGAGATTATATTGCAGTACAAAGAGTTAAAAGCGATAAACGAGTTCAAGATAAAAGAGTGAAGCAAGTTTATTATTTTTCTATGGAGTTTCTTTTAGGAAGGCTATTGAGCACTAATTTGATAAACCTCGGTATTAGGGATTTATGCAAAGAAACACTTAGTTCTTTAGATATCGATCTTGAGAAATTAGAAGATTTAGAATATGATCAAGGTCTTGGAAATGGAGGTTTAGGTCGGCTTGCTGCATGTTTTTTAGATTCCATGGCATCTTTAGGGATAGCAGGAAATGGATGTGGAATAAGATATAGATATGGTTTCTTTAAGCAGAAAATAGTGGATGATGCTCAAGTTGAACTTCCAGATAACTGGTTAAAGGAAGGTAACGTCTGGGAATTTAGAAAACCGGATAGAAGCGTTGAAGTACGATTTGGTGGATTCGTCAATGTGGATAATATAGGAGATAGTATAAAGTTTACCCATTTAAACTACGAAGCTGTAATGGCTGTACCATATGATACTCCAATTGTAGGTTTTGAAAATGGTATAGTCAATACACTTAGATTGTGGAGCGCTGAGCCTACCACCGATGATTTTGATTATAGCTATTTTTCAAAGGGCGAGTATTTGAAATCTATAGAATATAGAAACTCTGTTGAAGCGATTTCTCAAGTTTTATATCCTGATGATTCCTATGAAGAAGGAAGAATACTCAGGCTAAAACAGCAATATTTCTTTGTATCTGCTGGCATTCAGAGCATAATAAGGACATTTAAATCCAGTGGTAATAGCTTAGATAATTTTGATGAAAAAGTAGCAATACACATCAATGACACCCATCCAGCTTTAGC
>WQUF01000025.1 GCA_009785875.1 Oscillospiraceae bacterium
GAACATCCGTCGATAACGCCAGCTTCATCGATTTCGCAGGGGATCTTACCTATAAAGCTATAGATAAGAAAAACATTAAAAGGCATTTGAATTGCGCAATACAAAAGTATAACCCCACCACGGGTATTGATAAGCTGAAGAACCTGCATCACTTTCACAAGGGTGACAAAATTTATAGGCATTGTAATACCAAGCACTATAAAGAAATAAAGGAATGTATGAAGCCTATTGCGATTTCTAGATAAAACATAGGCCGCCATGGATGCTAGTAAAGTAGTAAGTATTACGCTGAATAATGAATAAGTCATGCTGTTTAAAAATGTTTGCCCAAGCTTTCCTCTTTGAATTACAAGGGAAAAATTGCTAAAATTTAATGAAGCTGGTAGTGCTAGCGACATAAATGCAGCTTCCCTGCTGGTTTTAAAGGAGTTGATTAGAATCAATAATAGGGGTGTTATTAAAATTATGGAAATAATGCATACAAGTATATTCACACCCAATGTTTCTGATTTTTTTCTCAGATTCATTATTCCATCACCTCGTCTTTCGTCATGGAGCGAATGAGGAAATATCCTATGATCACCATAAATATAAACATGATGAAAGATAGAGCAGTACCAATGGCATAGCGACCATAGCCGAATTCTTTAAATATACTCGTGTATAATACCTCGGTGGCATAACCCGGACCTCCGCTTGTAAGCACATATACCATATCAAAAACCTTTAAGCCATAGATTACATTTAGCACTGTGGTCACGGCTATGGTAGGCATAAGCAGCGGCAGTGTTATGGAGATGAACCTTTGCCAGGAATTGGCACCATCGACTGTTGCAACTTCGTAATATGTTGGAGAAATTGACATGATGCCAGCTATAAAAATAGTCATTATATAGCCCATGCCTTTCCATATATCTACACCCATTACAGACCAAAAGGCTATTTTAGGATCGGACAGCCAACGAGGACCTGTGATGTTTAGAAGCCTTAAGAAACTGTTTAATAATCCAACTTCAGGATTTAAAATGGACTTAAATGTCATGCCCACAACTATTGCTGAAAGTACTGCCGGTATATACATGATTGCCCTGTGAAGATTGAGCATCAATATTTTTCTTGTCAAAAGCAGAGCCATAGCCAGCCCTATGACGTTTTTGGCTATGGTTGTAAAAAAAGTGAATAAAATAGTATTGCCTAGATATTTGATGTAGTTTTCCTGTGCTGAAAAAATCAATTTAAAATTATCTAGTCCTACAAAATGCAGTTTATCTGAAAAAGCTGACCAGTCTGTAAAAGAATAACCAATGCCTAATAGCCCTGGCAACACAAACAAAACACCATATAGTATGACTGCCCCTAATGCAAAATAGGTGGGATATATTTTATTTTTGTTCATATTTAAGTAGTTACTTCCATGCAGGATCATTAGCAGCAGCCGCTTGAGTTGCACGATTTTTATCGATATTTTCCAGCAGCTTTTCAGGAGTGCTTTGTCCTAGAATCACATTAGTAATTTCCTTGCCTATTTCCATCCACTGAGGATTTACATATTTAACTGCAGTCTGATATACAGTACCTTGTTCTGGATATGCGTCATAGAAAGCTTTGATTGAACCTGTGTACTTTGGGTTAGCACCTGAAATCGGCAGTGCGTTGAACTTTGGTACATTGTCAATGAGGTACTGCAAATTTTCAGGACGAGCTATGAATTCAAAATATTGTTTAGCTGCATCAATGTTGGGAGATCCGGAATATATGAAGCGAGTAGGGCATACTGGATTTACGTTTTTAATTTGGTTGTCAGCTAGTGGCATGAGGAAGAACCCAACATCGTCTACATTAAAATTAGGGTTAGCAGTATTCACTTCTGTAGGAAAACCTTGATTTGCAACAAACATTGCATATTTTCCATCTGCAAAATTTTGCGCAGCGTTGGCATATTGGTTGTCCATATAGTTAGTGCCCCAATAGCCTTTATCTACCATTTCTTTTATCTGCTCAATAATCAACTTAGCTGTAGGACTTTGTGCAAAGGTGGTTTTGTTATTGTTTAGCTTATCTGCAGTACCTGGCTCATTTTTCTCGATGATTGGTCCAAGTTCCGGGAACCACAACACATGATGCCAGCCATCAGATACGCACTCGTAAATCGGAGTTACTCCTGAATTTTTAATAGTCTCGCAGACATTCATGAACTCTGCATAATTAGTGGGTACTTTTAAATTCAAATCAGCAAAGATCTTTTTATTATAAGCAACAGCCCACACCGCAGATGTATCCTGAAGCGGTTGTCCGTAAAGCTTACCATTTGCAGAGACTTCCACTGCAGCCAACGGATCTAGCCTAGATGCCCATGCTTCACCGGATAAATCCACTGCGTTTTTCTCTACATTCAGTGTGGTAACGATATCAAACTTGCCCCCTTGAGAACCGAAGATGTCTGTGCATTCGCCTGTATTCAGCTTAGTCAAAAGCAAATTAGGATATTGGTCAGATGGTACGATTTGAAAGTCCACTTTAATGCCGGTTTCTTCAGTGAATTTTGGAGCTAAAACTTGAATTTCAGCGTCTTGAACCCAGTCTACACTGGCCATATAAGTAATTGTAATGTCCTTTTTTGGAGCACTGGTCGTAGTGGTTGTTGTTGATTGCGCTGCAGGTTTGGATTGAGAACACGCCGCTAATGATAAAAGTATTACAATTGCAAGAGTAAATGCAATCG
>WQUF01000026.1 GCA_009785875.1 Oscillospiraceae bacterium
TATCTCCTTTTTTAAGTATGAAAGAGAGGAGGGATCATATTATCCCTTTTTATCTTTTGTTGAGGGAGGAGTTCATCATTTTTTTGTCTTTAGTATTTTGAAATTTGTAACTTTACGATGGTAGTATTTTACTAATTTAAAAAAATATTCATGGTTTTTTTGATAAAATGATAATAAATAAATTTTTGAATTTAAACATTAAAAAATGACATCTGTTTATTTTCTATTTTTTCAAGGACCGCATAATTTGTGACATCTGCATTCCAATCTTCATCGATAGGGATTGCTCCATTTTTTATGAGTGCCATATTCCCATCATAAGAAGCATTGTTCCAGCAAAATTCACAGCACCATTTATTTTTCAAGTTTTCCATAGCACCATTCCACGTACCGCCTTTGCTCAAATCTGATTTAACGACAACTGTACCCATGGATTGAGCATAAATATATTTGTTCCTCATCATCGCCATGCCAACATTAAATCCTGCATCTGGTTTTGCCACAGAAATGATGATGAGTTTTCCTGATCTTATAGCACTTATAATTTCTCTATCCTTTATTTTTTTAGTCAGCGAATCGGAGATATATTCTATTACAGAACCACCATCTATTAACGCTCTTTCCCTGGAAATGCTGTCGATGCCTTTTGCGCCTCCAGAAACGATTGAAAAACCGCTGGCAATCACTTTATCGATTGTTTTTTGAGCAAAAGAAATATCGTAATCATTGATGTCTCTGGATCCTACTAAACCAACAAAATGTTCATTTAAAATTTCAAGATTCCCTATATAATAAAATAATGGCGGACAATTGTTCTTCAATGTTTTTTTTAGTTTCTTTGGATAATTTTCATCTGAACGGGTTACGATTTTTATGCCCATGTTTTCATATTTTTCAATTTCAAAAACAATGCTTCCAATTCTATCGATCAATCGCCTCAATCTTTCTGTCTGATCTGAATTAAAATCAAGTCGATTCATGAAATCACTCTCTGAAAACTTTAGTAAATCTTTTGGTTGAAGGTTTTGACTATGCAATGTGCTTGCTAATTTTGACCACTCACTAGGTTCAAAGGGTTTCACATTTTCACCAACACATAGATGGCTGCAAATTGTTATGATTGCTGCTGAATTTGTGTTCATAAGCTATTCCTCCTTTTTGCTGCTGTCAGCAAGTGCAAATGGATACACAGCCTCGCATCCATTCTCCATAAGTCTGTATCCGCAAACGGTAAGCGTCCATCTTGAATCTACAATGTCGTCCACTAAAATAACTGATTTAGGCATTTTAATTTCACTCATTATTTCAAATGATGATAATGCATTTTCGCATTGATGAGAGCTGTTTTCCATATCTTTTTGTTGTCTTTGCTTTGATGGAACCTTTTTTAAGAAAGGTTTAAAAGGAATTCCACAATTTTCTGCAAGCCTCTTAGCAAAATCTTCAACTATATTGCTTCTTAATGAAGGAACACAGGTGATGCATTCTATGGCGTTGTCTTTTATGATTTGCTTTAAGACTTGAGCACTTTTTCCTACTAATTCATTGCAGAATCTCTTTGCTTCAGAATATTTATCTCTTTTAACAAGTTCACCATAACCTACATCACCGTATTTTGATAAGCATATGCCTGTTTTATTGGTATATTCAATTTTTTTCCGTTTGGTGAGTGAGGTTGTGGGCCATTGTACTCTCGGTTCTATATCCATGATCAAATTATCGATATAGTTTAAAGCTTTTTCAAGGGAGCTCTCGCCTATATTTGATGAAATTATGTCGTGACCAAGGCAATTGGAGCAAGAGTTACAAGCTTCTGCAGTATAATCATCCAAGCAATTTACAATGAATTTACTGTAACATTCCTTTGTATTGATTAAAGCTGTCATTTGCTGCTTTTCTTTTCTTCTAACAGCTGTAACAGAATTATAATGCTCTTCATCGTATGAAAATGTTTTTGCTGTTATAAAGTATTGCCCTTTATCTTTAAAAATATATCCTTCATTTTTTAAAAACATGAGAGCCTTTTCGATTCTATTATGTCTAAAATTAAGATTAGCTTCGATTTCTCCTATTTTTAGTCCATTTTTATTTTCAAGCAATTTTAATATGCTTTCTGCTTCTTCTTTTCTTGGGAAAGCTGTGTCAATAAAATAATCTATGATGCTGCTGTCTTCTTCTCCACTCATCAAAAAAGTATATGCTCTCTCTATGTTTCTACCTGCACGTCCGATTTGCTGATAATAGGACACGATGTTTGATGGCTGCTGGAAATGTATGATGAAAGCAATATCATCTTTATCATATCCCATGCCTAGTTTAATTGTTGCTACTAATGCTTTTATCTTGTTTAGTTTAAATAATTCTTCAGCTTCTCTGTTTTTAAAATCTTCATCTTGATTCCTTGAATAATATGTGAGAACAGGGATACCATTTTTACTTAAGAAATCCGCTAAATAGTCGCAGTCCCTTTGAGTTAAGCAGTATATGATCCCACTTCCCGGCAATTCATTTATCCTTTCTAGTATCCATGCATACCTTTCAGCTTTGTTTTTTAAATGAAGAATCTGAATGGACAATGATTTCCTCGATAAAGGACCTCTTGATACATATACATTATCTCCTAATTGCTTTTTTAAATCATCTACTACACGATTATTTGCAGTTGCCGTAGTCCCTAAAATTGGAACGCTAATAGGTAATTGCTTTAATATTTTAAATA
>WQUF01000027.1 GCA_009785875.1 Oscillospiraceae bacterium
AGATCAAAGGAGGTTGAGTTTTAATGACAAGCGTAAAGAAGACCAGCCTTCCAAGTGTGCTCACGATGGTTTTTCTGTCTCTGGTTGCGGTCATACTAATACTTCCCATGATAGTAATATTAATCGTATCTGTCAGCGACAATCTGGAACTTTCAAAAAGTCTGTTCAGCTTCCTGTATAAGCTTAGACTTGATAATTATGTGGACGCTTTCACACGAGGAAGAGTAGCACTTTATTTTATGAACACTGTAATAGTCGTTATAATTACCGTAGTTGTCACAATAATATCGGCTTCTCTCTGTGCTTACGGCATAAGGCGATTTAAGTTCAAGGAGGTTCAAGCTGTCTATTATATAGTGATATCCGGGTTGTTCGTTCCGATTCAAGCTGTTATCCTGCCGATTTTCAGGCTATTAAAGTCAATCGGTTTAATAAATACGCTGCCTGGTCTTGCTCTTATATACATAGGCGTAAATATACCTCTGTCGATGATTTTGTTTACCGGGTTTTATAAATCCATACCCATAGAACTAGAAGAAGCAGCGACAATAGATGGTTGCAGCCCAATGGGAGCTTACTGGAGGATTATATTTCCGCTGTCTAAAACTATTATTTCCACGCTTATTATTTTAGTTGGCTTGAACATATGGAAGGATTTCTTCATTCCTCTTGTAGTCATCACCACACCGCAGAACAAAACCTTAGCCTTCGGACTTTTGGCCTTCGTAAATGAATTCACTTTGGATTGGACGCATCTTTGCGCAGCTATGGTCATGCAGAGCATCCCAATTATTGTACTATTCCTTTTCTTGCAGAAGTATTTCGTGTCCGGTGTTGTCTCTGGTGCGATAAAAGGATAGATTTTAAAACATTTTGAAAACAGGAGGAATTAAATTGGTAAACGAAATAGGGTTTGTTGGATTAGGAATCATGGGAAGACCTATGGCTAAAAATCTGATAAAACACGGATGCAGCTTAATGGTAAATGATATTAGTTTAGAAGCTGTGAAGGAATTGACCCGTGCAGGTGCGAAAGCAGGAACACTTTCTGAAATCGGTGCGTCCTGTGAGATTGTGTTTATTTCTCTTCCTAACGGTAAAATTGTTCAAGAAGTGTTGTTTAATGAAAACGCTCTGTCCAGCTCTCTTAGACCTGGTAGTCTTGTCATAGACACGAGTTCCGTGACCCCAGATGATGCGCATACTTGCGAAAACAGGCTAAAGGAAAAAGGAGTAAGCTTTATTGACGCTCCTGTGAGCGGTGGTGAACCAAAGGCCATCGATGGGACATTGGCAATAATGGCTGGCGGAAAACCAGAGGACTTTGACAGAGCCTTACCATATTTTAAGATGATCGGCGGATCAGCGACTCTGATCGGGGAGTGCGGTAGCGGAAGCATAGCGAAACTAGCTAATCAGATTATTGTTAATTTGAATATTGCTGCCGTTTCAGAGGCTTTGGTCCTGGCAGCAAAGGCAGGCGCAGATCCAAGAAAAGTATTTGAGGCAATACGTGGTGGATTGGCTGGAAGTGCCGTTCTCGATGCAAAAGCTCCCATGATGATGGATCGAAATTTTAAGCCCGGAGGGAAAATTTCCATTAATCTCAAAGATATTAAGAACGTGACGAAGACGGCGCAAGAAATTGACGTTCCGCTGCCTTTTACCAGTCTTCTTTTAGAAGTTATGCTTGCTCTGAAAGTAAGCGGACATCTTGAAGAAGATCACTCGGCTATTGTTAAGTTTTTTGAAGGACTGGCAAACGTTCAGTTAGGTAAACAAAGTGAATCATAAAGGGGTTTTATATTTGAGAGATTTGTGTGCAATGGATTACTCTTGTCTTAACGCCTATACTGTAGATGACGAAATATCTGTTGACAAAGCGTTATCCCAAGAACTTAAGAACTTTAAAAGAAAGATTGTGGTTTTGGACGACGACCCTACCGGAGTTCAAACTGTCCATGATATTTCGGTTTTTACTGATTGGAAAAGAGATACGGTTGAAAAGGGCTTTTTAGAGGAAAATAGCTTGTTTTTTATCCTGACAAATTCCCGTAGCTTTCTTCCTGAATATACAATTAAGGTTCATAGGGAAATTGCAAAGAATATTGTGGCTGCGTCCAAAGCATCCGGCAAGGATTTTATTGTAATAAGCCGCAGCGATTCCACCTTGCGTGGAAATTATCCAATTGAGACACAGGTTCTAAAAGACGAGATAGAGCAGTTAACCCGGAAAAGGTTCAATGGTGAAATAATCTTCCCCTTTTTTAAAGGAGGGGAACGCTTTACCATTGACAATATCCATTATGTAAAAAGTGGAGATAAACTGCTGCCTGCGGGCATGACCGAATTCGCCAGGGATAAGACTTTTGGCTACAAGTCTTCACATTTGGGGGATTGGTGCGAAGAAAAGACGCATGGTGCCTTTAAAGCAAGTGATATGATATATATTTCACTTGAGGATTTACGGAGCCGCAATTTTGACCATATAGAGGAGCAGCTAACTTCATGCCGAGGTTTCAATAAAATAATCGTCAACTCCATCGATTATATAGATGTAAAAGTCTTTATGACAGCTTTCATCCGTGCTGTCAATAAAGGCATGGAATTTATTTTTCGAAGTGCTGCCGATGCTGTGAAAGTCATTGGAGGAATAACCGATAAACCATTGCTCGTCAAAAAAGACCTCATTAAAGAAGGCGACGTGAATGGCGG
>WQUF01000028.1 GCA_009785875.1 Oscillospiraceae bacterium
CGCCCTAAGAGGCAGAACTTTATCTTCCACCTTCTCGTTTTGGAAAAATGAAAGATAAGTTATAACATTTGTTATCTTCCTGAAAATATTGATAAGGCTTATTGTGACCTTCTTTGCAGCCAAAGATTTCTTCGAATTCTTATCGCTCTTAAATTTAATAACAGGAATCACCACTTCTTGAAGAGATGCTCCTCCATGGGTATAATTTGACCCAGTTCCTTGAAATTTAAAGCAATTTGCAGCAAGAGGGACAATTGCCTTTATTTTTTTCATGCCAGGATCTAAGTAACCCATAGAAAAGCTTTTAGTATTTTGTATGATCGCCTCGTCTTTAGTCAATATAAACCTCCTCTTGTATTCGATGAAATTAAAAGCATCAGCAGAAGTTTTGCCGGATTCCGGGATGTTCTGCCTCCTATAGATATACCCATGGTCAGCAGTTATAATGATGTTTATAGCACTTACATTATTCTTGAGAGTCCTTATGAGCTGAGACAATTCTTTAAAGCTCTTTTCAGTGGCATCAAAAACTTCTTTCTCTGTTGGAGGATTATCCCCTCTGGCATCGATGCAATTATGATATATGTAGATAAGCTTTACCCCGTTAAACTTGCTTGCCATCTCATGCCTGGACATGCTCATCAGTTTACCGTAAGTTATGGCAACAGAATCAGGTTTTACTCTTTTTAATATTTTTTCCCTGTTTTCCGTTCCAAGTGTAGATAAACCATCTACTAAAACATCGCCGCTATCGGTTATTTTAATAGACTTATGTGGAAGAAGTGCGGCCATAGCGAGCTTTGTATAAGAAGGCAAAACACCTAACATATTTTCCATCTTCCAGGTTCCTCTTTGTTCGTTATTTAAGATTTCAAAAAACTCTTTAGCAGATTCGTACCTTAAAGCATCTGATATTATTACGATGACCCGCTCATTGCTCAGGATAGATTTTTCTAAGTAGTACCCGTAAAAATTCTGCTGAGGAACGAGGTCAGTGATCCCCCATTTTTTCTCATAATTTAACATGTCGCTCCATTTAGAAGATAAATTGCTTAAATAGTTATTTGTGTAAGCCTTCTCTATGATGTCAAATAAATCTATATATAAATCTGAATGCTCCATCTTATCAAAAGTATTTATAAATTGCCTGTAATACAGATCGAATTTATATAAATTCTTAATGTAATTTTCATATAATTTTAACAGAGATTTCCCTGAAAATTCTTTATGCTCCTTAAAAAGCTCTAAAAACAGACAAGCAAAATATAGAAGATCGTATTCATTTTTAAATTGATTGAAATACCTCCTATTTCTCCTTAAATTTATATCCTTGCGATATTTCTCATATTCACCCACCTGGTGCTTTGTGATATTTTCAAGGTAGCGGATTAATATTAATCTATCAAAATCCTCAAAAGTATCGCAGTCGATTATCTCATCAATAGACCACTTGGAGATGTATTTTTTTAGATTTATCCTATAGCTTACATCTTTAGCAAGAGCATCATACTTATCTATGAGGTCCATATCCTTCATAAAATTATCAACAAATACATAGCTATTGGTATTGAAGGATTTGTACTCTTCCCACTCTATTGGGAAGCTGGAATTGATAGTCTGGAATAGATGAGATACTAAGAGCATTGAGGATAATTCTTCAAGGCTTTTTTTATCTGAATTAAACCCATAGTGCTTCTCTATTATATCCCAAAATATATTTAAATCAGCAAATTTTTCAATTGATTTATATATTGTATTTTCACCGGAGAGCATCTCTATTAAAAGAGTTTCGAGCACCCTATCAAGACTTGGAACCTTTAATTTGCAAAGAGCCGATAATACTCCAATATCTATTTTAATTTCGGTGTATGGCTTTAAAGAATAGGATTCAAATTTTTTACATCTATCTATATTCCTAAAAAATAGCTTATATCTATCCATTACATTTCTCAGTGAAGGATCGATTTTGTAATTCAATAAGTTTATGGATGTTTCATCTGCGGAGAATATTTGGCTATATTTTATGGTATCTGTGAGGATATTCACTCGGTTATTTGGTCTCGGAATCGGAGCATAGACTAAGAGATTGCTTTCAAGGTCGAGTTCTTCGATGTAGTATTTTGTGTAAAATTCGTTGTTGTCGTATAGCTTTATGATTTTAGCGTTTGAAAGATCTAAATCATCGATGTATTCTGAGAAATTACCATCTTCATCGTACCAGAAGACGATGTTTCTTTTGCTCCCTTGTGATGGCTCTTTTAAAAACATATTGTCCAATGTTTTTTTAATCTCTGATAAATTCATGTTATCACCTTTATCCAACTTGAGTTAATATTTATTTTATCAGATATGAAAGCATTGTTAAATAGTGTAGATTGTTTAAAATAAGATTGAATTTAAAATTATGGAAGTTTATAATTTCATTAAAGAAGTATTTGGAGGACACATTATGAGCGAATACACTCTAAAAGATGACCGTGATTATGAAATGATTAATGGCAAGATATATATGATGTCTAGACCAAATATGAATCACATAACAATTTCAGGTAACATACTTGGAATATTCAAGAATTTTCTTAAAGGAAAAACATACAAAGTATATAGTAAACCTGATGTTTTCTTTGATGATGAAAATAATTTTATACCCGATATTGTAGTGTTATGTGATAAGGGCAAAAAAAAATATAAGGCAATCTATGGTGCACCGGATT